>CBFCXB010000040.1:0-10972 GCA_965601905.1 uncultured bacterium
TGTGAATTCTCCCGTGCAGATCGTGATCTCGGGACACGTCGGGGCGGTGGGGCATGCCATGGAAATCGCACGGTCGCGGGGAGCGAAAAAGACCGTTCCGCTCAGCGTGAGCGGTGCGTTCCACTCTCCCCTCGTGGAGCCCGCCCAGCGAGAGCTCATCGATTACCTGGAACGGTTCACATTCAATGCACCCCGCGTCGGTCTCGTGTGCAATGTCGATGCGCGGGTGATACGTGATACGGAGGCGATCGTTGATGCGCTGTCACGGCAGTTGACGAGTCCCGTGCTCTGGTCGGATTCGATGCGCACGCTCACCGAGGGCTGGAATGGGAGGATCATGGAGGTCGGGCCGGGCACGGTCCTTACCGGACTCATGAAGCGTATCGACCGGACGAAACCGGTCGAGGCGTGCGGCACGGCGGAGAAGCTCGCGCAGCTCATCGCGGCCGCGGTCGAACCGGCATGATTGAATCATTTACCAATGCGTGAATACTTGCTATAGGGAATTGACGAGATGCTGGGCATGGAAGGAAGAACGGCGATTGTGACGGGGGGCGGCCGCGGAATCGGCCGTGACATCACCCTGCTCCTCGGAGAGTACGGTACCGATGTTGCGATCGTGGACATCAACGAGGAGGCCGCCGCTCGGACGGTTGCCCTCCTCGGCGAGAAGGGAAGGTCCGGATGTGCCCTGCGGTGCGATGTTTCGGATCTGGATCAGGTCAGACGGTGCGTCGAAGAAGCGTTGAAGTGGCGGGATGGAATTGATTTCCTCGTGAACAATGCGGGGATAGCGCGGGATAATCTCCTGCTGCGGATGAGCGAGGCCGAGTGGAAGAGCGTGCTCGATGTCAACCTGACCGGAACCTTCAATTTGACGAAGGTCGTATCGCGTCACATGGTCAAAAAACGGTTCGGCCGCATCGTGAACATCTCGAGCGTGATCGGCGTGATGGGCAACGCCGGGCAGGCGAACTACGCTGCGAGCAAGGCGGGAGTTATCGGTTTCACCAAGGCCGTGGCGAAAGAGCTTGCCGGGCGGAACGTGACGGTGAATGCGATCGCCCCTGGTTTCATCGAGACCGAGATGACGGCTGCCCTTCCGGAGGAGCGAAAGGAAGAGATGCGGCGTCTCATTCCGCTCGGGATGTTCGGGAGCGGCGCCGACGTGGCGCGCGTCGTGCTGTTTCTTCTCTCGGAACTGGGAAGTTACGTAACTGGACAGGTTGTACACTGTGATGGCGGTATGGTAATGTAACGAGACGTCAACTCAAACAGGAGGTGCATCACTCCATGGCAAACGGAGGAATCGAAGAACGGGTAAAGAAGGTTGTCGAGGAACAGCTTTCGGTAAGCCAGGACCAGATCACGCGAGAGGCTTCTTTTATCGATGATCTCGGCGCCGACTCGCTCGATACGGTTGAGCTCGTCATGGCTCTCGAAGAGGAATTTGGTATCGAAATTCCCGACGAGGAGGCGGAAAAGATAACAAAAGTCGGTGAAGCCATGGATTACATTACAGCCCACATCAATGTATAGGGACGCGTGGAAATCGGCGCAATCCGGCATCAATCAAACATCGGGGGGATAAGGTGTCTACGAACGGTAGAAGGGTTGTCATCACCGGGATGGGTCTCATCAGTCCGTGCGGTAAAAATGTCCAGGAGAGCTGGGAGAATATCGTTGCCGGGCGCTCTGGTATAGACAGGATCTCGGCGTTCGATGTCAGCGAGTACGCCAGCCAAATCGGCGGCGAGGTCAAGAACTTCGATCCGCACGATTACATGGACAAAAAGGAAGCGCGGCGGATGGATCGTTCCGTACAGCTCGCTATAGCAGCTTCAATAGAGGCGATGGACGGGATAGAAAAACAGCATTTCGATGACGACAGGTTCGGAACCATCATCGGATCCGGTATCGGAGGGATCCGGACATTCGAGAAGCAGCACATGAATCTCCTCGAAAAGGGCCCGTCCAAGATCAGCCCCTTTTTCATCCCGATGATGATATCGGATATGGCCGCAGGTCTCGTGTCGATCCGTCACGGTCTCAAGGGACCGAATTTCTGCACGACGTCGGCCTGCGCCTCGGGCGGTCATGCGATCAGTGACGCATTCATGTACGTGAGGAGCGGTTTTGCCGATGCGATACTCTCCGGGGGAACGGAAGCGACGATCTCTCCGATGGCCCTCGGCGGGTTCTGTTCGATGAAGGCGCTCTCCACGAGAAACAACGAGCCACAGCGGGCGAGCAGGCCGTTCGATATCGATCGCGACGGATTCGTGATGTCGGAGGGGTGCGGCCTCATTGTGCTCGAGGAGTTGGGCCATGCCGTGAAGCGGGGGGCGAAGATTCTGGCGGAGGTCCTCAGCGTGGGACTGACCGGTGATGCATACCACATGACGAGCCCCGTTCCGGGCGGAGTGGGCGCCGCGGCCGCCATGCGCATGGCGCTGGAACATGCGGGACTCGAGCCCGTCGATATCGATTACATAAACGCGCATGGTACATCCACGCGGTACAACGACAAGGCCGAGTCGGAGGAAATCCTGAAAGTGTTCGGCGAAACCATGAACGGGATGAAGGTGAGCTCGACGAAATCCACGACCGGACACCTTCTCGGTGCGGCGGCCAGCCTGGAGTTTATCGTGACCGTCAGGGCCAT
Source organism: uncultured bacterium (assembly GCA_965601905.1). Lineage (GTDB taxonomy): Bacteria > Krumholzibacteriota > Krumholzibacteriia > Krumholzibacteriales > Krumholzibacteriaceae > DATKWS01. The sequence continues at coordinate 2,666 of CBFCXB010000040.1, forward strand.
CGGCGAGGAAAAAATACCGCCTACGGCGAACCTGGAAAATGTCGATCCGGATTGCAATCTCAACCATGTGCCGGGCAAGGCCGAGAAGCGGGAGATAGTGCACGCCATCAGCAACGCCTTTGGGTTCGGCGGGCATAACGTCTGTATCATTCTGAAAAAATACGAATCGTAGATGAGGTGTATTCTCGCCCATGCGTCGATTGTTCGAAAGTCTGCGGAGGCTCTTTCGCTCCGGGACTGTCGGTGACGAGTTACCGGAGCACATTACGGATATCGAAGACCGGATCGGATACCGGTTCGTGGGGAAGAAGCTCCTCGTCGAAGCGCTCACCCATCGCTCGATCCTCGGCGATCTCGAGCCGAAGCAGGAAAAGATCACATATGAACGTCTGGAATTTCTCGGTGATTCGGTGCTCTCCCTGATAACGAGCGATTACCTGATACAGGAATACCCGGGGGAGGATGAGGGTCAGCTCACCAAGAAAAAATCCCTGCTCGTGAGTCAGGGGGTGCTGGCAAAAAAGGCCGAGCGGATCGGGATCAAGAAACACATCATCGTAAGTAAGAATGCGTTACGTAGCGGCGTCGCCGACCAGGAATCCGTTCAGACGGCGACGCTCGAGGCCCTGATCGGCGCGATCTACATGGACGGAGGGCTCGAGGAGGCGCGCCGATTCGTCGAGAGATTTATCCTGATGGATATCGACGAGTTTCTGGAGCACCGCGACCATATTAATTACAAGAGCTTGCTGCAGGAACTCACCCAGTCGAAGTTCCGGAGCTACCCTCTCTACAGGGTCGAGTCGACAAAGGGCCCGGAACATGACAAAATCTTTCTGGTGAAGGTGATGATCGATCGGGTGGCCTACGGCAAGGGGAGGGGGAGGAGCAAGAAGGACGCGGAGCAGATGGCCGCCAAGGAGGCTCTCAGCCGGTTGAACGAAGAAACATAGGGGGCGACGTGTCTGAAACGAGATCGAAGAAGCTGCCGTTCACCTTCGGTGGAGATCCCGAGGCGTTCTGCGAGGAGTGTCGGCTCCCGTGTCAATTGGTGGAGATGAACATCGACTGTCATCGCCGCTTGTTCCTGCAAGGGATGGTGCGGTGTTCGTACTTCGTCTACGGCTACTGCTTTCTGATCGATCAACCGGGATGCGTCTTCGATAACGGCGGGCGTCATGACATATACTGGCTGCAACTGTTGAACGATTACTTTCATAATGTTACCGGCGCCGCGGAGGATGACTCGTTCCGCTCGCATCGCACGCAGGTCGAGAAGCTCGTGCTGGATCAAATCGCACAGCAGAACGTTTTCCTATGCCGGTATCTCGAGGAGCACTACCACCGGGTGATGGAAACGGGCGGAGGCCTCTCGGAGGAGATGCTCTCAAGGCTCGACGAGGCGTACCTATCGCTTCTCAAGGGCATCAGTAGAAAAATCGATTGATCGGTGTATCGGCCGCCGGGACCGTTTTACCGCCGGGTCGTTTCAGCCGTTTCTGCGCTTCCTTCTCTCCAGCCGCTCCCCGCGCTGTTTTACTTCCTTCCGTCTGAGCCACTCAGACATCAAGCCTGAAAACTCCATCGTGAGTTGCTCGATCGGGTGTTGAACGGGAAACGCGTTAGAAGCGATACGCCCCCGAAACGACGACCTCCAAAATATCGCGCTTCTCGAGCAACTCCCCCGTATCGCGCTCGAAGCCGCCGATCGCGATGCCGACGTCCAGGGTCAATACCCGGTCGATGAGGACCCCTGCGCCCACGGTGAACCGGTGGCGCTCCCGCTCCACCTCGAAATCGGCGATCGTCGTCTCGGGGAAATCGTAGACGATACGGGTGATCTCCTCGGTCGTGGAGACGAGCAGGGGCGTATAGGCGTATCCGCCGCGGAGCCGGATCGGGTACCAGGGGAGCGTAATCTCGGCGCCGACGCTTAAATTCCAAACGTCGTCGAGCGCGTTTCCGCCTCCCTCGTCGAATTCATCGATGATCCTGAGCCCCTCGCGTTTCGTCTGCGAGTACGGTATGAAGGCGATATCCGCCGAGACGAGGACGGGCTCGACATTGACGGCGACTCCTCCCCTGAAGGTCATGGGAAGGGTATACTCCTCGTCGATCAGGCCGACCTCTGGATCCGAAGTCCAACCCTCGTACGAACCCGTTTTGTAATCTCCCTCGTAGCTCGTGATGGCGTCGCCGTCGTAGGAGAGCCAGGTCGGTGTCGAGACCGCAAGGCCGGCGCGGAGATGCTCGTTGACGGTGACGAGCATGCCGAAGTTGGCGCTGAACCCGTCGAGATCCAGTTTCACGTCATCGGCCCAATAAGCAATCGAGTCCGCCCCTTCGGATACGATATTCTCGACAAAGTCCAATGACTGGTCCCAGATCACCAGCCCCACGCCGAGCGAGAGTATTGGGGATACATCGGCGCCGATGGCGAGATGGTACTGATAGACGGAACCGGACTGCGTATAGATATTCTCTGTTCTGTTGTTGGTGTCGATGACATCCTTCGTCATGAGCTCGATCTCCGAGCTTCCCGTTCTGAAGACGCCGAAACCGAGGACGAGGCTTCCGCGGTATGTCGGGTAGGGGTAGATGGTTGCGACGTGCCCGAGGGTGGTGATCGAGCTCGTTATGCTCGTGGGAAAGCCGAGATACTCCTTGGAGACATCGTTTCTCGTATGATGGAAACCGAACGACAGTTCCTTGCGTTTGATCTGGGCCAGTCCAGCCGGATTGTAGAGGAGCGCGAAAGCGTCATCGCTGACGGCGGTGTATGCGCCTCCCATCGCGTATGGACGACCCCCTGTGCCGGGAGCGTAAAGGATGCCCAGCTTCTCGAGCGTGAGGGCGTACTGGATCTGGCCGTTCGCCGCCCCCACCGAGATCAGTATTACGCATAACACTACAGAACACGCGGTACAGATTTTCTTTTTGATCATTTCAGTTTCCTTTTCTTGTCCCGGCGCGTTTCACGCCGGTAACAGCCTCGTCTCTAAAGTTCCTTCTTGCCGCTGTCCGATTTCTTCTTGACGTCCTGCGTATCGTCCTCACTCTTTCTTTTACTCGTTTGCTTGGTCGTTGGAGCCGTTTTTTTCCGTATTTTTGTTTTTGTATCCTCCGTGGCTTCACGCGTCCCGACCTGTTCCTTTTTCTCCTTTAGGCCGCCGCCGGGGGGAGTGCGCTTGACGCCAACCGGATTCGCGACGCTCGGATCGTCGCGAAACTTGAGATGCATGTCATGGATCGCGCGTCGAATCGGCACCTCCCCTTCGTCGTCGATAACGATCACATCGTCGTACCACCACGGCAATGCGTAGTAGTCCCACCAGACATCAGAGTAGGCCGGTTCATACGGATCGAAATGGTGATAACTCACGTGGCAGTCGGTACACCGACTGAAATCGCTGTGTTCGTATCCATCATCGGTCGATGGATGCTTCAGCATGGTGTAGCACCCTGCAATCAGCATAGACATGCAGACGAGAAGCGCAGGGCGGAATATGGTTGCACTACGATTCATATACCAATCACCTCTCACAATTATAGGCGATAGGACGGGAATTGTCAACGAGCGCTAAAACGCGGGAGATGGTTCGATCGAAAAATATATGGCATACCGTTTGCCGAAGGTGACACCGTACGATATAATACTCTGTGGGAGGAAGGATATGAATGTGAGAAATGGATTACGCTTCACCGTCACCGCACTGATCATCGTCGCTCTTTTCGGTGCGGCCGCCGCCGAGGAGATCGATCCACGGGCGATCGATTCGTATTTGAAGGGGTTGTTTCTCGAGGCCCGGTACGATCTGGTCCACGCCTTCAGTTTCTACTCGAACGCGGACCGGTACGCCCCCGACAATGATAGGATCATGTTGCGTCTCGCGTATGTAACCCTGAAGATGGGAGACCTCGAAAAGGTCCGGTTGTACGCGAATCGTTTGGTTGAGATGGGCCGTTTCGAGACGGAAGCTCAGATGCTCCTTGTCGAAGTCGATTACAAGCAGGGAAACAACGCGACTGCGCTCGAGCGTCTCATGAAAGTCGAGAGTCGCTACGATGCCCCGCGTTTCGAGGTTCTGAAGCTGCTCGCGAGGATCTACTTGGACGAGGGGCGCGTCGCCGATGCGAGGCAAGCTCTCGAGGAGGCCAGAGGGATATTCGCCGGCGATCTTTTCGTGCACTACCGGCTTGGATTCATCTACATGGAATCGGGAGAGACCGAGAAGGCGATCGGTGCCTTCGAGCGGGCGATCGAGATCAGTCCCGGCCTGTCGAGCGCGCATCTGGCCCTCGCCTCGCTCCTGCGCCACGCGGGCCGGGCGGATGAGGCGAAACGCGAGTATCTCAGCACACTGGAGCTCGAGCCGACCAATCAGACCGCGTTCAGAGAGTTCATGGACCTCCTCGTTGAGAACGAGGATTATGAGGCCGGCATCGCGTTCCTCGAGCCGCTCTACGAGAAAGACGGGCTCGAGCAGGGGGGAGAAATCACGCTCGGCAACCTGTACTATCGGGCGGGCAGAACGGAAGATGCGCTGGGGATATTCAAACGCCTTGCCGATACGCACGGGGAACGTCCCTTCCTGCTCAAAGTTCTCTCGGATATCGAGATCGAGCTCGGCAACCTCAAAAACGCTTACACCTACCTTACGAAACTGGTAGCGGCCGAGCCCGACAGCTTCACCCATTATATCGGACTTCTCCTGATTGCCGGCGGTCTCGCAGGCGACCCATCCAGCCCGCACGAGGAAGTGCGCATGCCCGAGGATGAGGTGCGGCGCTATTTCGAGAGGGCGGAGGCGGTGATGGATGATGAATCGGTGGAGGATAATTATTTTCTCGGACTCCTTTACCGAAGGCGCGGCACACTCGATGAAGCCGAGACATACCTTCTCAGGGCCGAACGGATCGATCCCGTCGAGCGGAGGACTGCGGTGGAACTGGCCAGTCTATTCGAGGATCGAGGTGACTTCGACGCGGCCCTCGAACGTATCATCCCGCAGTACGAGCGGTACCCGGACGATGCCGGCCTGATGAATTTCTACGGTTACCTCCTCGCCGAGAAAGGCGCTGAACTCGGCCGGGCGGAGGAGTTACTCCGCGGGGCGCTCGAACGGGAGCCGGGAAACGGCTATTTTCTTGACAGCCTCGGCTGGATTAAATTCAAGCAGGCCGAATACGAGAAGGCGCTTGAAATTCTACGGCGGGCGACTGATGTGGTGGGAAACGACACGGTGATCTGGGAACATCTCGGCGATACATACCGGAAGCTCGGGAGAATCGAGGAGGCGGGCGAGGCATACCGGAAATCCCTCGGAATCGATCCCGAACGGGATCAGGTACGGGACAAGGTTCACAAGATCGAGGCAGAGACCGGCTCTTTGGAGAAATAACTTGAGAAAAGCACTCTATTTAATTGTAATATTGCCACTTGTGCTATCATGCTCGAAAAACCCTGCGCAGCGTGTATCGGCATTTCCATGCGAGCGTGACTTGCCGGTGCTCTTCTCGATGGTGACAAAAGAGAGGTGCCTGAACATACGCGGACGGGTCCGTATCGATCTGCCGCGGTTCCGTGTGCGGGGCCTCTGCACGATTCGGGCGACGCAGGAGGGGGATGTCCGAATCGATTTTCACCATTCGAGCCTCTTTGGCTCGTACCGGGAGGATGCGTCGATCTTTCTACGGGGTGGTAGGCTTGGCATCCTCGATCGTGAGCGGGGCGCCTTTTTCGGTAACGATTCCACTGTTGCGCTGCTGCGGGATCATCTCGGATTTAATGTCTATCCCGACGATATCGCACTCATACTTCTCCTCGCGTGCCCCGATTGCGCCGAGATCGACTCGTCCTCCATGCAACACTCTCACGGAAGGGATGCATGGCGGTTTTCCGGAATATGGCGGGAGCGGCGTATTGAAATCGGGGGGCGAGACGCCGGCGAGCCCGCCTATTTCCGTCAGTGCCGGGACAAAGAAAAGCTCTGTTATATAGCACGTTACGAATATGATGGCGAAGAGACGGAGGAGCGATATCCGAGCAGCGTCACCGTTTCGCGTGAGTATGGGTCGGAGCGTCTGGTGCTGACCGTTCGTGACGTGAAACGGGAGTATGTGGGGGAGGGTGTGTTCGAGCTATTCGATTCTCTATCGCGGTGATAGGCGCACAGGGCGTAATGAAGCAATTGGACGGAACTTTATCGCGTACGAGGGGTATTACCCGATGAAGGATGATGGAAAAGGAGAAGATGGTTTGAAACATTCTGCCGGTATCGTTGGTGCCGACAAGAAGTATATCGATCTGACGAACGAGGAGTTGATACTCCGGGTTCAAGACGGAGAATCCCAGGCGTTCGACATCCTGGTGAACCGGTTCAAGAACAAGTTGTATTCATACCTCTATCGTCTGCTCGGAGATGAAGCACTGGCGGAGGAATTCGCCCAGGAGACGTTCGTGAAGGCGTATATAAACGCAGAAAAATACCGAACCGTGGCACGGTTTTCCACCTGGCTGTACACGATAGCGACCAACCTCGTGAGGAACCGGGTACGCAACATCAAGAGACGTCCGATGACGGTGAGCCTCTGGTCCGTCGATCAGAACGGCGAGGATGGAAAGTGGATCGATCTAAAGGACGAATCGCAGAGGCCGGACCACGACATGGAACAGAGGAATCTCAACGAATTGATACAAATTGCGATCGAGAAGATACCGGCGAAATACCGACCATCATTCGTGCTGCGGGAGATAAACGGCCTCAGCTACGAGGAAATCGCGGCGACGACGTGTCTCAAGCTCGGTACGGTGCGTTCGCGAATCAACCGTGGAAGAATGTATTTCAAGAAGGCAGTTGAACCGCTTCTCGGCAAGGACTACGACTTCAAGGGGAATGGATCATGAGATGTTCTAAGGCGAGAGAGCTCTTCTTTGGCAACTACGACGGACTCCTCGACGAGATGCAGAGGATGAAGCTGCAGGCGCACCTCGACCGCTGTCCGCAGTGTGCATCCTTTGTGAAGGAGATGGAAAAGAGTCTCGGCATGCTGAAAGACCTGCCGGAGATGACCCCATCGGAAAACTTCGGCTGGAATCTCAAGAGGCGCATCCTGCAAGAGAAATCCCGTTTGATGCGTCGGACCGGAGACTCGTATCAGTACGACATTCATTGGGGAATGAAATTCGTGGCGAGCGCGGCTGCCGTGGTCGTCGTGGCGCTTGTCGGATCGTGGTTTCTGTTCGGTGGACACGCCGGCGTTCCGGGCGATCAACACCTCGCGGGGAAGCCGGCGACCGTTCAACCGGGGCGGAATGTATCGATGCCGCCCTTCGATCATAGAGCAGTCACGGAGTCCGAACAATCGGCGAGGATGAGGATGGTCTCGGATGATGTTCCCGGCGGCATGCGTGAATCCGGTGCCGTCGGCCCTCAGGCCTTCCAGGATGCCGCACCTTCACGTGAAGAGTCGTTGCTCACAGAAAACGAGTATCTCAGACGGTACATACAGAAAATCGAACGTGAGAATCTGATCCTCAAGCAGTACCTCTACCGTGTACGGACGCGGCGGTAGACGCGGTCATCGCCGTTCCGTTTCGCCTATCGATCACATCTCATTTGGAGCCGGACCGCACACGATGCGGCCGGCTCCCGTGCATAATATTCTTGCCTCGTCGAATAGTTCCCCACTATTGTCTATATGGAGGAGAACATGAAAGTGGTATTGCTGTTTTTGCTCTGTGCTGCGTGCGCTATCAGCTCGTGCGGCGGGCAGGGTTCTTTCCCTCCCGCTGGTTCTTACAGCAACGTGGTTCTCGTCACCGAGAGCGGTAAGCTTGAGGGAATGACGGAGGGGATGGTCCGCGTTTTGCAGCACAGTCTCGATTACTACACGAAGACGGAACTCCAGTTCAATGTTCGTTTGATCTCCGCGTACGATCTGCAGCGAGAGCCTCCGGCCAAAAACGTCGTCATTTTCGGCGTTGCGCGCCAGGGTGAGATCGGGCGCGTCATCGAGAGCTTCATCGGCACGGCGAGCGTGCGGAAGGTGCTCCAGGGTAAGAACAATATTTTCAGAAAACTCGACTATCCCGTCGAAGGGCAGTTTACCTTGATCGTGACCGCCTCGTCGTACGATAAGATGGCCGAAGTGGTCGAAAAGAACGGCCCGGTCATCAGGGATATCATCGAGCAGGCGAACCGGCAGCGGTTGCGGGAATATCTGCTCAAGCGCGAAAAGAGCGAGACGACGGAGGAGCTCCAGGCCCGGTACGGCTTCTCGCTGCGCATCCCCGACCTGTACAAG
>CBFCXB010000041.1:0-10953 GCA_965601905.1 uncultured bacterium
TCTCGGGGTAATCGAGGATCTTTATGTAATCGGCGGCATCGTATGTCCGGACCTCCGGAAGCATTGCGGTGACCGATTCCCGCTCGAACGGATTGTCGTCGATGAAGGCGACCGTATCGAGGCCGACATTGAGAATCTCGACGATTCTGCGTATGTTCTCCTCCTTCGGATCCCAGTTCACTTGTGGATAGACGAAATAGCCCTTCAATCCCAGTTTCTCGACGAATTCAAGCGCTTCGGATTCGTTCTTGCTGGCAATCGATTGAACGATGCCGCGTTTCTTGATTTCCTCGAGTACGCCGGCTATACCCGGTTTCAGTTTGACGTCAGGATCCTCCAGGCAGATACCGTCCCAGAGGGTGTTGTCAAGATCCCAGATCACACACTTGATGTTCGCCACTCGAGTAACCTCCTTGGAGGGGAGCCCGGATCGGCTCGTCACCGGTCCTTCACCGGCCGCAGCAGCCTGAGTCCCCGCTGGAACGCTTCCATGCTCTTTCCCCTGCCGAGCGTTTTGGTAACACGCGCGATCGGTTTCGCATCGGGACTCCCGCCGACGAACAGGTACGGCGGGACGTTCCGCGTCACCACGGATCCGGCGGCGACCACGGCACCCTCACCGATCTTCACGTTGGGGAGTATTACACTGTTCGGTCCGATGAACGCGTCGGGACCGATCTCGATCGTACCGACCCCCCTGAAATGGGCGATGATGATAGACGATATACCGATCACGGAGTTCTCGTGAATCGTTACGTTCTCGGGATACTCGTCATCGATATAAACGTTCGCACCGATGAACACCGTTCCGTCGATCCGCACCCCACGCGCCTTATGCAGCATGACGCGCACCGATTCGGCGCCGGGCGATATTCTCGCTATCACATGGAGTGTTCGCTGCCATGCTTGAAATGGTACGCGCATCCACCGTGGAAATTTTCGCAACATATCAAGACAGTGATATTACGAGACTCTTACGGCTACCTTCATCTGAGCACCTTACAAGGGTCATGCCAATAGAGGAGGAAATCGTGCACCGTGTACCTCATCGGGACAACGGATCGTCCATCCTGCCCAAAAAACCTTACTAAGTAGCAGGATTTACATTATTTAACATTATATGATATCACTATCTTGGAGTGCGGTCAAACGTTTTTGGCGGCTCGATAGGGAATAGGAAGGGACATGGTGACCCCCCTCTCTGTTTGAAGAAGCTCCTCTGCTTTGGGGAGGGAGTTTGGGGGAAGCTGCGGGGAGTGGTGGAAAAAGAGAGGTGGGGCGGGGATGTGAGGCGGCCGGCCCGTTTGAAGCGCGATCATACCATGAGAGTAGCCGAGGAGGTGGAAAGCCTCAAAGAGGATCGCAGATGCCTGGACATATATCAGAGACGCATCCCGTGGTGGGAGGCAGAGCACTGGGGTGAAATCTTCGACGAACGGCGCTCCTGGGGCGAACTGAGCCACGCTGCGAGAGCATCTCGCAATGTACAAATCCGGCATCTACACTGTATGACGCGGTAGGTGGCGGCGATGGATGATGATGGAGTACTGGATTCCCCTGTTCGATCTGAACTTCGATGAGGCCGAAAAGGAGGCCGTTCTCGATGTGCTCTCCTCGCGGTGGATATCGATCGGTCCGAAAAACGCCGAGCTGGAGAGGCGTTTCGCGGATATGCTCGGCGTGAAGTACGCCGTCGCCGTTTCAAATTGCACCGCCGCCCTGCACCTCGCGCTGAAGAGCCTGGACAGCGGAACGGGCGACGAGGTCATCTTGCCGGTAATACCCATCCCGTGTCGAACTATATCTTCCCAATCGTTCTGAAGGATGCGGGCGCCGAGCGGCGCGACGAGGTCAGGAACCGTCTCCACGAGAAGGGGATTCAGACGAGCGTTCATTACCCAGCGGTGCATCGCTTTTCGATGTACCGTCATTGCGGCGGTGATCTCGGCAACACCGAATATGTCGCCGATAACGAGATCACGCTGCCGATATATGCCGGGCTCCGCCTCGATGATGTCGATTACATCGCGATGTCGCCGTCCGATGTGATTGCATGAGCGGTTACCGTTGCGGTATGACCGGCGTGGGCCGGCATAGTGAAAGGTTTGAAGGGGACAATAGATCTATCTGTCATCATACCGGTCAGGGATGAGGAAAGGAACATCGCGGAACTCGTTTCGCGCCTTGTAGAGACGATCGACACACTGAAGCTCGATTTAGAGATCATATTCATAACCGATGCCAACACCGACCGCACCTACGAATTCCTCCAGGAACAGCACAGGCTGGATTCGCGGATCAAGGAGATAAAGCTGTCCAACACCTTCGGCCAGCAGGCGGCGGTTATGGCCGGTTTGCAGTACTCAAGCGGCGAGGCGGTCGTGATCATGGACGGCGATCTCCAGGATCTTCCGGAGGATATTCCAAAGTTATATGAAACGATGCTGCAGGGATACGATGTTGTATACGGAGAAAAGCGGCAAAAGAATGACCTTTTGATCAGGAATATCTACTCGAAACTCTTTGTCAAGGCCATGAGTGCGCTGTCCGATTACAACATTCGTTACAACGCGAGCATGTTCCGGATCATCAGCAGGCGGGCGGTCAACGAGTTGCTCAGATTCAGGGAGGATGAGCCGAGCATCGCCTTTATTATGGGATTGATAAATTTCCCCACGACATCCGTCGAAGTGGCATCGGGGAAGCGCAGGAAGGGAAGCACCAAGTATGGTTTTTTCAGGCAGATGAAGGTGGCAATCAGCCTGCTGCTTGCGTTTTCCACCAAGCCGTTGCGCTTGATATCGATTATCGGATTCATCGTATCAATCCTGAGTTTTGCGCACCTTCTCTTTGTTTTGAATCAGAGTTACTTTTTCGCGGTTCCCGTGATGGGGTGGGCGACGATCATCACATTGATAACCCTGCTGGGCGGTCTCCAGCTATTCAGTATGGGCATCATCGGCGAATACATCGGGAGGGTGTTCCTGCAGAGCAAGCGGCGGCCTCTCTACATAATCGAGGAAAAGCTGGGAGAATTCCAATGAAGTACCTTACCGTCATGTTGACCCTGTTGTTCGTGACGTACGGTCAATTGATCATCAAGCACGAGATCAGCAAGATGGGGCGGATCCCGACTTACAGCGTTGCTGCAATCGCATCGTTCTTTCTCCGCGCGCTCATGAATATCGGCATTCTCTCCGGCTTCGTGGCGGCCGTGTGCGCTGCATTCGCCTGGATGGCCGCTATGAGCAGGTTCCAGCTCGGTTCCATCTACCCCCTTCTCAGCTTGAACTTCGTTGTCGTTCCGCTTTTTTCCGCGATCATCTTCAAGGAAAGCCTCAACGCGCACAATATCGCGGGGATCGCCATTATCGTTATCGGGGTATTCGTATTCGCGAAAGGTTTGTAGATCGCTCGGGACCGTTCCGGGATATTCAATCGGCGCCGGGTGTCAAGGTGTGGATGGCGGCACAGTCCAAATCGCCCCTAAATTCCGCAATGAGCTCGAGATCGTAACGCAACTCCGCTATTCTCCGCTCAAAAGCATTCAGCGCCAGGAAATAAGCCCCTTCCGGCATGCCGGATTCATTGATTTGCAAGGAAGGGTAGATACGGATGTCTTCCCTGTCCAGTACCCGCAGCATGACATGCTGATCCCGGATATTCATGATCTTGATCACCGAGGCCCTTTCGTGCAGGGGCAGGAACCGCCGATCCATGCTGGTGGTACCGAGCTGTTCTTCATCGAGTTCGAAGATGACCGCATTCTCGTGTAGATCATCCGAGAGGTACCGCATGAGGCTTTTGAAATTCCTGTTGGAATCGATCGATATCCTGACGAGCTCGATCCGTTTGCGAACGACTGGTATCCTGCCGGCGCCGATCGATACCGCCGCCGCTCCCACAGCGAGTATACAGACAAACACTGTTGCCGCTTTCTTTGTCGATATGTTCATCCGTTCCAGTGCCGCTCCGATGCTTTTCACCACTCGCACCGCCAGTATTCCGAGGGTGAAAGAGAGAGGAAAGGCCGCCTCGAGAAGATACCCGTTATGGTAATAGAGAACGGAGAAGTATGAGAGCGGGGACGCACCGGCCCACCCGAGGGGCATCCGCATTTCCTGTTCGAAGATAAACAGGTAGACAATGCACAGTGTGGGCCAATAGATCGCGTACGGCTGCGCGCGGAGCAGTACCAGCGCCGCGATAAGCGCAACGGGGATGTAGAGCAGGTGAATCGGTGAACAGCGCTGCGAGCGATCGAGTCTGTTAACCTTAATCCGTCATTCTTTTGGGTGTGAATGTTTGGCCGGGCGCGTAGGGACGGCCCTCGACGGCGAGTTCCGCAGCGCACCGTCCCGCAACCGTACGTGATCTATCAAAACGCACCGTTTCCATGCCGGTGCGCTTCGGACTGTCTGAGCCGGAGCGCCCCCGTCCCGGCGCCCGGCCAGTTTATCAACAGAGATATTTTGACGGATTGAGGTTAATTATGCTGTGAAAAGTTCCCGCCGTGACGAGGAGGAGCGCAAAGAGTCCCGTTAAACCGCTTGTGAGCAGCGTCCCGTAGTAGATATTGCGTTCATGCAAAAAGGGATACACCTTGGCGTAGTCGGGGAGTATCGTGACGACCGAGCCGTATCCGATATTCTGGTTCAGGGTCGTCATGAACAACTGAGCCCCGATAGCCGCTCCCGCGAAAACCGTTCTCTTCCAGAGCGGGGAATGTTTTTTCAACCGTTCGAACGTGAAAACGATCAGGACGGCCGTGAGTATGACCGCGGTTGTCTGTCTTCCCATCGCTGGTCCGAGCAGCAGTATCATGCCGGTCGCGTAGTACCACCGCCCGCTATTCATGTAGCGCCAGAAACAGAATATCATGGACAATTGAAACAGGTATGAGCTCGGGGCGGCGATGTGAAACAGATTGTACATCGTACCGTGGAATGCGGCAAACAAGCTGGCACAGCCCAGAACCACAGCGTAGACACCATTCCTTCTCGCCGCCAGACCGAACAGCAGCATCACGGCGCCGACAAAACACAGACCACCGATGATCTGGTAGGGTCTCGGGTTAGCCCCGAACAGGTGTCACAGAATCTTTACGTACAGTGTGTTGAAAGGCCGCCAGGCACCGGCCATATTGGCGTAATCGTTGAAGTGGTTCACCGCAGGATCGGGGGATAGTGTTTGATATATGGGGTAGACGAATTCCTTTGACCAGAGGAGCAACGATGCGTCATCGTGCCGGAAATAGAACTGGGATCCGATAGCAGGGATCACGACAAAGGGTATGACGGCTATAATGAGCGCGATGAAGTATTTTCTGGTATTCGATAGATTTCGGATCTCTTCAAACATGCATGGCTCTCCTCGGGTTCGCAGATATCTTCAGCGATATCGCCACCCGATATCAGAATAGCATATGATACGGCAAATATGTTATCATTATCCAATACAAAATATCAGTTCATAGTGTGTTACAGGATTCCCACCCCGTGCCGCATATACGAAGGAGAGTTGAATGAGGTCAGTATCCGGCGCCATCGCAATCGTGGTAGTTATCGTTCTACAGGTCCTCATAAGCTCGGGTGCCGCCGCGGAGCATCCAACAGCCCTCGTCCGCACGCGTCTTGCGCGGGATCTCACGCAGCGTGATATCGTGGCACGTAACATCGACATCCTGGCGGTCTATCCCGACGGCCGCGTCGACCTCGCCGTGACCGACGGTCAGCTGGAATGGCTCCGCGGCACATCGGCCCCGGTGGCGATTCTCGAGCGGGCGGGCCTCGGAGCGCGGACCGCGCTCGACGAGAACCTCGGGCTCTACCACACGTACGACGAGATGGAAGCGGCCCTCGATTCGCTCGCCACCGAGCACCCCGGCCTCACGCGCATCGATACTCTCGGATACAGCTGGGAGGGGAGGGTGATCCGCGCGATAAAGATATCGGACAACGCGGAGGGCGAGACGGAGGTCCTGATCATGGGTTGCCACCACGCGCGGGAGATCATGTCGGTCGAGATACCGCTTCTGTTCGCCGAGTACCTCCTCGCGCACTATGGGACCAGCCCCCAGGTCACCGAGCTCGTGGACGAGAGGGAGATCTGGATCGTCCCGATGCTCAACCCCGACGGCCACATCTACGTGCAGAACAACCATGCCGGCGACTGGTGGACGTGGTGGCGGAAGAACCGGCGGGACAACGGCGACGGCACTTTCGGCGTCGATCTCAACCGGAATTACAGTTACGCGTGGGGGTACGACGACGTGGGAAGCTCGCCGGATCCCGCGTCCCCCGTATACCGCGGACCGGCACCCATGAGCGAGCCCGAGCCGCAGGCGATGCGGGATTTCTGCGCCTCCCGGTCCTTCACACTGGCGCTCTCGTATCACAGCTACAGCGAGTTGATCCTCTTTCCCTGGGGGTACGCACCGCTCTACACGGACGATCATGGTATGTTCGTCACGCTGGGAGATTCACTGAAGCGCGGCAACGACTACACCCCCGGCAACGCGGCGATGGGAATGATCTATCCGACGAACGGCGATTCCGACGATTGGGCCTACGGCGAGACGACGGAGAAGGACCGCTTCTACTGCCTGACGATCGAAATGAATTCGTACGAGGAGGGCGGGTTCGGCCCTCCCGATACGATGATCCAGCCGACGTTCGAGAAAATGCTCGAGCTCAACCTCACGCTGCTCCGGCGCGCGGAGGATCCATTCAGCGTGCTCGGTCCCATTTCTGCGGCGATGTACGATATCCCGGAGTCGCCCACCCCGACCTTCAAGCTGAGCTGGAGCGATCCGGCCCCCGGCGATCCGAATCCGCCGTTCGCCTACGAGCTGACCGAACTGAAGGGGCTCGCCGGCGTGACCGATTCATGCGAGGCGGGGGACACCCTGTGGGTCCTCGATGGATTTTCCCTGAGCTCGGCACTTGCCTATGCCGGGGGTTACTCGTTCTATTCGGGGCAGGGAGACAACCTCTACAACACGATGACGATGTCATCGATCTATCCACTCGGCCTGGGCGATACGGTCACCTGCCGGCTCTGGTACGATATCGAGACGAACTGGGACTACGCCTACTTCGAGGCGAGTATCGACCAAGGACTCATCTGGAAGACGGTGCCGGGAAACGTAACGACCGATGCGAATCCGAACGGCACGAACCGCGGAAACGGAATTACGGGCAACTCGGGCGGTTGGGTGTACGCCGAGTTCTACCTCGATGGTCTCGGCGTCATCTGGGAGGACAGAATACTGCTGCTTCGCTTCTCGTACGTGACGGACAGTTACGTCATGGAGGCGGGGATCTACGTCGATCTCGTCACCCCGACGGCTGCGTACGAGAAGCGGATCGTGCTCGATCCGGCGTATGTCGGCTCGTTCTACTACCGGACCCCGGAAGAGACGGGCGATTTCACCTACTACGTGCGGGCGCTCGACGCCGAGGCCCACATGAGCCGCCGGAGCAACGTAGTCCTCCATACGGTGAGCGATTTGACCCCAGCCGGGACGCCGCCGCTGGTGACATTCCTGTCGCGTAATTACCCGAATCCGTTCAATCCCGTCACGGCGATCGAGTTCACCGTGGGGCGGGAGGATGCTGGTGGATCGGGTGCCGCGCCGGTGCTGCTCGCGGTGTACGATTGCGCCGGACGCAGGGTCGCGGTCCTCGAGAACCGTCGACTCCCCTCCGGACTCTACCGGATTCGGTGGGACGGGAGAAACGATGCGGGCGTCGGGCTCGCGAGCGGCGTCTACTTCGCGCGCCTCGTGGTGGGGGAGCGGGCCCTTTCGCGCAAGCTGGTTCTCCTGCGGTGAGTGCACCCGAAATCGATTCTTGCACTTCCATCGAGAATTGTTTTATTGTGTTTCACGCGATTCCGAATAATAGGGTGGGTCATTCGGAATGCGGCCTTCATGGATGCGTATGCATGGCAGAAAAGGAGGATCGGATGGATAAGCTCTACAGCGCCGCGAAGAGAGCGGTGCAAAATTCCCTCAAGATCAAGAAGAAGGAATCGTATCTGATCATCACCGACCGGCAGAAGATGCGAATCGCCGAGGCGCTTGCGTTCTGGGCCAAGAAGTCGGGCGTCGAGGTGACCACGTATCTCATGACGGAGACGCTGCGGCCGATCACGGGCCCGACGTCGCTTTTCGAGATGATGATGAAAAAGGCGGATGTAACGACCTACATGCTCGATGCGCGTGTCGAGGAGAAGCCGTTTCGCGGGTTCATGGTCAAACACGGCGGCCGCTACGGGCGTATCTGCATGATGCCGGGGATCACGGTCGATATGATGGAACGCCTCGTGAATATCGATTTCAAGAGGATGGACATACTGACGCGGAAGGTCATCAGGACGATCGAGGACCGTCCGGAGGTCCGGGTCACCAATTCCCTCGGCACCGACATCGCGTTCAGCGTGAAGGGACGCAGGTGGGAGAACGACAACGGCGATATAAGCAAGAAGGGAATGCACGGCAATCTCCCCGCCGGCGAGTGCTACACGTGCCCCGTAGAGCGCACCTTCACCGGGAAGCTGGTGATCAGTCTCATCGACGACAAGGTCGGACGCTGCACGATGATCTTCGATAAGGGAAAGCTCGTCGATTACAAGGGAAAGGGCGTCAGCGAGGTCGTGGAACGTATCGGGAAGGATCCCACCGGACTTATCATCGGCGAATTCGGCATCGGGACGAACCGCGGCGCGCGGATATGCAGGAACATGCTCGAGGCGGAAAAGGCGTTCGGCACCGTCCATTTCGCCATCGGCGACAGTTACGGCCTCGGAAAGAACAAGAGCAAGTGGCACTTCGACGGGCTCGTGGACAAAGCGACGCTCGTTGCCGGAAAGAAGATCCTCATACGGAACGGTACGTTTCTCGTGAAATAGGTGAAAACGGATCAACCGCTTGCAGCATTCGAGGGAGCGAGCCCCGCTCGCTCCCGCTCCTTTTGTATGATGATATTTCTCGTGGTTGCTATGAGTCCGAAGATCAACCATACAAAGAAGACGTAGTTCATGTTTCTCAGGTACTCGATCTTTATCTGGTCGATGATGAATATGACGAGGCACACGTGCAGTACCTTCATGAACGCCTCGGGGAAGGGGCTCGAGACGAGGGAGCTCTTGATGCCGGGCAGGCTGGCCATGAGGAGTTTGTAGAGAAGGAAGAGGAAGGTGAAGAGGCCGAAGAAACCGGTGATGTTGAGGGTGTAGAGATACACGCTGTGCGGCCAGTATTCCATTTTCAGCCCTTTAGTGAACGCCCAGCCGGGTGCATGCCCGATGAAGGGATGTTCCATCGCCCGCGTCCAGGCATCATGCCACGCAGCATAGCGCGTATCGGGAATCAGACCTCTCGAGAATGTCGTTTTGAAGAGCCTTTCGAACAGTGAACCGGAAATCGTGTAATTGGCGACGATGTAATTCATGATTAATAAAGTGCTCACCAGCGTCAATCCAATGCCCAAGAAACTCACGACATTGAGATCACGCCGCGAGATTATGGCGAGGTAGATGATCCCGATGCCGAGGCTGATGAACGCTCCCCGCGTGATCGTGGAGAAGAGCATGAAAAAATCGGCGAGGAGCAGGATCGTCAGGAAGACACGAAAGAGGAGCCTGCGCGAACGAATAATCATGAAAAAGATTATCGGTATATTCAGTGCGAGGAACTCGGCGAAGAGCTCGAAATCGATAAACGGTCCTCCCATCCTGACGTCGGTGAGCACGAGTCCGGAGATCGGCCTTGTTTTTATCCATCCCGGTATGATGGTTGTTCCCGGGAAACGCATCTCATAGATCGTAAAGATGATCGCTATCGTTGTGGTGGTGAGCATCAATTTTACGGTCTTGCGCAAGCGTTCTTCGGTGTTGATGAAGTTTATGATCAGGTAGAAAAAGATCACGGCGACGAAGAAGTTCGTGGTACGGATATAGACCACCCACAGCTTGAACGGATCAGGGGTGAGATTATAGAGCGGTAGTATGAATGAAGACACGATGAGAATGATGGCGATGTTGAAAAAACGGTCCGATCGGATCGTCTCCGCCCGGGACGATGCCCTGATCATGCAAATGATGAATATCACTATGAGGAGGATGAAGTTGGAGCTGCCGATAGATGTCCCGAAGGGGAAGGGGTACAGGAGGATGATGAACGAGAGGGCGGAGAATGTCGAGAAGTTCCAGAGTATGGCGATCAGCCCGAGCCCCACGATCGCTTCGATGATACGCTTGCTGGGGCTCACGATCTGGTTGCCGATGAGCGCCCCGATGATGATGATGAAGATGATATTCCGGATGCCGCGGGCGGAACGCATGCTGCGCGGTGAACCCCTGGACTCGGATTTATCGAAGGCTGCATGTTTCGGCTGTTCCATACATTACAATATATGCAAAAACAATACCCCGCTGCAGCCCTTTTCCGTCATTGGCCCTCAGATCAGGTAGATTTCCCGCTGTGGATGTGAGAGAAACTCACCTCCTTCGGGGTGCACGACGATGATTTCCTCCATCGTTGCGACACCGTAACCCGATATATTTATACGAGGTTCGATAGTATATACCTGGTTTTCCTCGATCTTCAGGTATGGGAGGTTGCCGTAGCGTTCCCATTCTGGGCAGAGGAGTCCTGCACCGTCGTGCGTCCGCCGCCCGATCTGGTGCCCGAGGGCATGTGGGTATTCCTCGTACCCCTTGCCGGTGATGTAACCGCGCGCGATCGCATCGATCTCCCGTCCCTCCATTCCTGGACGGATCTTTTCGGCGGCGAGCTGTATGGCGTCACGTATCGTCTCGAACGGTTCCTGCACCTCGGAAGGAGCCTCGGTTTCGTCATCCTTCAGAAAATACCAGGTGCGTTGCATATCCGAACAGTATTTCTCGCTTCTGGTTCCGAAGTCGATATTCAAAACATGCCCCTTCTCG
>CBFCXB010000042.1:0-10871 GCA_965601905.1 uncultured bacterium
ACTGCGCAATGTCACCAGTGCGACCCAATTTTCCCGCGACCATCTCGGGTGGTACCTTCTCGTAGTGTAAAAAGTGCATGCTGTAAACTGCCCGCCCCTGGGTCAGTGACCTGAGACTGGTCGCATACCCGAACATGTCAGACAGGGGAGCCCTCGCTGCGATCACCTGCGCTTCGGCCCTCTGGAACATCCCCTCAACCTTCCCTCTACGCATATGTATATCCGTAATAACATCTCCCATGTACTCCATGGGAAGCACGACCTCGAGACTCATGATGGGCTCGAGAAGTGTCGGCCCGGCATTGCGAACACCCTTGGAGAATGCCATGCCGGCGGCGATTCGAAATGCCAGGTCGGTGGAATCCACCTCATGATAGGATCCATCGACGAGCGCGACGCTGATGTCGATGATGGGGTATCCCCCTACGGGGCCGCTCCCCATCGACTCGCGAACGCCCACCTCGACATACGATACGAACTGCTTCGGCACGGCACCACCCGTGATCTTGCTCTCGAAATGGAATCCCTTGCCGGGCGCCGGCTCAAGCTCCAGCACCACGTGGCCGTACTGTCCCTTGCCACCGCTCTGCCGGATGAACGTCCCGTCGGAACGGCGGCTCTCCGTTATCGTTTCCTTGTAAGCCACCTGCGGGCGCCCCACATTGGCGCCGACCTTGAATTCCCGCAGCATCCGGTCCACGAGGACCTCGAGGTGCAGCTCTCCCATACCCGATATGATCCTCTGGCCGGTTTCCTGATCCGTCCTGACCTGGAACGTCGGATCCTCCTCGCTCAGCCGATCGAGCGTTTCGTTCATCTTGGTCTCGTCCGCCTTGGTCTTGGGCTCGATGGCCACCCAGATGACCGGCTCGGGGAAATTTATCATCTCGAGCTCGACAACGTGTTTCGGGTCGCACAGGGTATCACCGGTGGCGGACGATTTGAGCCCGACAACGGCCACGATATCCCCCGTGCTGATATGATCTATATCTTCCCGCTTGTTTGCGTGCATTCGCAGGATCCGCTGCAAACGCTCCTTTCGGTTGTTCCGGGCGTTCACAACCTGGGCGCCGCTCTTCACCGATCCGCTGTAAACCCGCATGTAATGCAACCTTCCCACGTATGGATCGGTACTCACCTTGAATACCAGCCCCGAGAACGGCGCCTTATCGGAAGGGGGACGCTCTTCAACCTTCTTGGTAAAAGGATTGACGCCCCGCACCGACGACACATCCATCGGATTGGGCAGATACCTCACGACGGCATCGAGAAGTCTCTGGACACCCTTATTCCTGAACGCGGCGCCGCAGAGCACCGGCGTAACGTCGGCCCCGTTGACCGCCGTACGGAGCGCCGTGTGAATCGTCTCCTCCGTTACCGGGGTGCCGTCGACGACGTGATGCATGATCTCGTCGTCGTAATCTGCAAGCGATTCCAAAAGGCCCTCCCGCGCGGCCTCCGCCCGCGCCAACAGGTCGCGGGGGATATCCTCCTCGTAGAACCGTACGCCGAGGCTCTCCTCGTCGTAAACGACCGCCTTCATCGATACAAGATCGATGATACCGGTGAACAGTTCGCCGCTGCCGATGGGCAACTGTATCGGTACGGCGTTGGCGCCGAGTCGCTGGCGCATCATGCAAACCGTATTATCGAAATCGGATCCCACACGATCCATCTTGTTGACGAACGCAAGCCGGGGAACGTGGTACTTGTCCGCCTGTCGCCAGACCGTCTCGGACTGCGGCTCCACGCCGCCGACACCGCAGAAAATCGCTATCACGCCGTCGAGGACGCGGAGACTGCGCTCCACTTCCACGGTGAAGTCGACGTGCCCGGGTGTGTCGATGATATTGATGCGGTGATCCTGCCAGTAACACGTCGTCGCGGCAGATGTGATGGTGATGCCGCGCTCGCGCTCCTGCTCCATCCAGTCCATCACCGCACTCCCCTCGTGCACTTCGCCCATACGGTGTACCTTGCCGGTATAATACAGTATCCGCTCCGTAATGGTCGTCTTCCCGGCATCGATGTGCGCAGTGATGCCGATGTTTCGTGTCTTATCGAGAGGAAATTCGTGGGACATTCCGCCTCTCCTCACCAGGGCTGCCCCTTCCGGAGCCCCGGCGAGCAGGGCTTCATGAATCAGGCATTCCTGGGGTAGTTGATGCTTTTAAAGCAATAGTGCTTTTCTTCATCTATGTTATCCCTCACCCCTTATCGGATATCCACCGAAGTGGACACCTATATTCCACCCATCCACCTCACCAAAGTTCTATAGCGCCCGCACCTCCCCGAGGCCGGGATACTGTCTTACCATCGGTAGTGCGCGAAGGCCTTGTTCGCTTCCGCCATTCGATGTGTATCCTCGCGCTTCTTTATCGAAGGTCCGTCCCTCTTGTATGCGAGGAGAATCTCCGCGGCGAGCTTCTCGGCCATCGTGTCCTCGTGGCGCTGCTTGGCGAAGCCAATAATCCATCGCATCGCCAAAGCCCGCCGGCGGTCGGCCCGCACCTCGATCGGCACCTGGTACGTCGCCCCTCCGACACGACGCGATGTGACCTCGAGGACCGGCTTGACATTCTCGATGGCCTTCTTGATAACCTCGAGCCCGTTCTGCCCCGTTTTATCCTCGATGATGCCAATTGCGCCGTACACGATCCGCTCCGCCGTACTCTTCTTGCCGCGCCTCATTATGTAATTGATGAATCGTGCCAGAAGCACATTCCCGTACTTCGGATCCGGGATTATTTCTCTCTTAATGACTTCTCTTCTGCGCGGCATCGTTCAGGCCTTTCTTATGTCTGTACGGCGGTTTTCTTCGGCCTCTTTACACCGTACTTCGAACGTCCCTTTGTTCTTCCGTCGACACCGCTCGTATCGAGGGTCCCGCGTATAATATGATACCTGACTCCCGGTAGGTCCTTGACACGCCCGCCGCGAATCAGAACGATCGAGTGCTCCTGAAGATTGTGCCCCTCCCCCGGGATATAGGCCGTCACCTCATGCCCGTTGGTGAGCCGTACCCTCGCCACCTTGCGGATCGCCGAATTCGGCTTCTTGGGCGTCGATGTATAGACGCGGGTACAGACGCCTCGTTTCTGCGGGCATGCCTGGAGCGCAGGCGCGCTCGTTTTTTTTCGCACCTGTCTGCGCCCTTTGCGAACTAGCTGATTGATCGTCGGCACCTGCAACCTCACGCTGATAATCTATTCAATTTATTACAAATACGACCAATTTTCTATACTCTATAATATCGAGATACAGAGAATCAAATTAACATCACGATATGTCTTTGTCAAGTAAATAATTTATCGCAACTTAAAGTTCCAAAAGGGAGTCCGTGAATATCGACGGGCCCTTTCCCCGGTACTCTTAGGAAATCCCCTCCCTCACCTCGCTTATCAGCTCAGCGAGCTCTTCTCCCTCGAAGTCCTTTTCCATGAGCTCCTCTTCACTGATCTCATTTTCGATCTCTATAGCGCTGTACTTGTGGAGGCCTGTACCCGCCGGAATCAGATGCCCCATCACCACATTCTCCTTGAGCCCTTTCAGCGCGTCCACTTTCCCCTGGACAGCTGCCTCGGTCAGCACTCTCGTCGTTTCCTGGAAGCTCGCTGCAGAGATAAAGCTCTCCGTGTTGAGGGAGGCCTTGGTGATGCCGAGGAGTAGGGGTTTGAATGTCGCCGGCTTCTTCTTCTCCGCGATCGTCTTTTCGAGTTCCGCCCGGAACTCGTTCTTCGAGATGATATCGCCCTCGAGAAAACGCGTATCGCCGGGATCCTCGATCACGACCTTCTGGAGCATCTGCCGCACGATCACTTCGATGTGCTTGTCATTGATCCGAACGCCCTGCAGCCGGTAGACCTCCTGTATCTCGTTTACGAGATAGTTCTGCGCTGCGTTCACACCCTTGATGCTGAGTATATCGAACGGATTCACCGGACCCTCGGTGAGGTTGTCGCCCGCATCGATCTTGTCTCCCTCGTACACGCGCAGGTGCTTGCCCTGGGGGACGATATAGTTGCGCAGATCGCCGCTCTCGTTGACGACGATGATCTTGCGCATACCCTTGGTGACCGGTCCGAACTCGACGATGCCGTCGATCTCCGATACCACGGCGGAGTCCTTGGGCTTGCGCACCTCGAAAAGTTCGGCCACACGGGGTAGACCGCCCGTGATGTCCCGTGTTTTCGTGATCTCCTTCGCAATCCTGCAGATAATATCCCCCGGCATGATCTTGCCGCCGTCGCGCACCATCATGCTGGCCCCGGTGGGTAGAATGAAATTACCGATAATCTTGCCCTTCTCGTTCAGTAGCTCGACATGCGGATGGAGCTTCTTGTCGCGGTCGTCCGTGATCACCATCTGCCTGAGGCCGGTCTTATCGTCGATCTTCTCCCTGAGGGTCACACCTTCGGCAATGCCGACGAAGCGCAGCTTGCCGGCCTTGTCGGAGATGATGAAGTCGGAATACGGATCCCATTCATATATGATCGCGCCGCGCCCGACCGTATCACCTTCCTTGACGCTCAGAGATGCGCCGTACGGCACGCCCAACCGCGCACGTACGCGGTCGCTCTTGTCGTCCCGTACGAGAACCTCGCCCTTGCGCCCAATCGCTATGGCGCTGTTATTCCGGTCCAGGATCGTCTTGATTTTGCTGAACTCGATAACACCGGGGTGGTTCGTTGTCTTTTGCGTATGTTCGGCAATGCGGGCCGCCACGCCGCCGACGTGGAACGTCCGGAGCGTGAGCTGCGTTCCCGGCTCACCGATACTCTGCGCGGCTATGACGCCGACCGCCTCGCCGATGTCGGTGAGATCGCCGGTTGCGAGGTTCCTACCGTAACACATCGCGCAGACGCCCTGACGCGACTCGCATGTGAGTACGGACCGGATCTTCACCTTGTCGACACCACGCTCTTCGATCTCAAGGGCCAGCTCCTCATCGATCAACGAGTTGGCCCCTACGATCACTTCGCCGGAATGGGGATCGAGCGCGTCATCGACCACCACGCGGCCGAGGATACGATCGCTCAGCGACTCGATGACCTCCTCCCCCTCCTTGAGGGCGCCGATGTCGACGCCCATGATAGTGCCGCAGTCAGGCTCCGTCACGATGACGTCCTGGGCCACATCGACGAGCCGGCGCGTGAGGTATCCCGCATCGGCCGTCTTGAGCGCCGTATCGGCGAGACCCTTCCGCGCCCCGTGCGTCGAGATGAAGTACTGAATCACCGTCAACCCCTCCTTGAAGTTGGCGGTAATGGGCATCTCGATGATTTCACCGATGCCGCCGGTGATGCGTTTCTGCGGTTTCGCCATGAGCCCGCGCATACCGGCGAGCTGCCGGATCTGGTCCTTGTTTCCACGCGATCCCGAGACCGCCATCATGTAGATGGGATTGAATCCGTCTCTATCTCGGCTCAGATGTTCGAGCATCACATCAGCAACATTGTTCGAAGTATGCGTCCATGTATCGATGATCTTGTTGTAGCGTTCGCCGTCGGTGATCAACCCATTCTTGTACTGCTTATGGATCTTGTTGACCTCTTTCTGGGCCTCATCGATCAACGCGGGTTTCTCGGGAGGCACAACGATATCATCGACGCTGAATGTGATTCCCGCTTCGGTGGCGTAGGTGAATCCGAGCTCCTTCAGCCGCTCGATGAATCGGACGGTCCGGGTGTTCCCGATCAGCTTGAAGCTGTTTGTAATGAGGTTGCCGATCATTTTCTTTTCGAGCAGCTCATTGATGTAACCCAATTCAGCGGGCACGATCTCGTTGAAGATCACCCGCCCGACGGTAGTACTGGTGAGTTCACCATTCCTTTTGATCTTGATCCGAGCGTGAAGGCTCACGGCACCGGCGGCGTAGGCCGCCATCGCCTCATTGGGGTTGTAAAACGCCTTCCCTTCCCCCTTCGCCCCCTCCTTG
This sequence comes from uncultured bacterium, assembly GCA_965601905.1. Taxonomy (GTDB): domain Bacteria; phylum Krumholzibacteriota; class Krumholzibacteriia; order Krumholzibacteriales; family Krumholzibacteriaceae; genus DATKWS01. The sequence goes on from CBFCXB010000042.1 coordinate 5,939, forward strand.
AACATGGAAATGTAGTAGAGGCCCAGAACCATATCCTGAGAAGGTGAAGCCAGCGGGGAACCGTTGGCCGGGGATAGGATATTGTTCGCCGAAAGCATGAGTGTGCGTGCTTCCAGTTGGGCCTCGTAAGACAGTGGAACGTGAACGGCCATCTGATCGCCGTCGAAGTCGGCATTGAAGGCGGTGCAGACGAGGGGGTGTATCTGGATGGCCTTTCCCTCGATCAGGAGCGGCTGGAACGCCTGGATGCCGAGGCGGTGCAGGGTCGGTGCACGGTTGAGAAGCACCGGATGATCCTTGATAATCTCCTCGAGAATGTCCCACACCTCGGGGCGCTCGCGCTCCACGAGCTTTTTCGCGCTCTTAACCGTCTGAACGTAACCTTTCTCCTCGAGCTTGCGAATGATGAACGGTTTGAACAGTTCGAGCGCCATCGATTTCGGGAGTCCGCACTGCTGAATCTCCAGCTCCGGTCCGACGACGATCACCGATCTTCCCGAGTAATCGACGCGCTTGCCGAGCAGGTTCTGTCGGAACCGGCCCTGCTTGCCCTTGAGCATGTCGCTGAGACTCTTGAGCGGTCTGTTGCCCTGGCCCCGGACGGCTCGCGAACGGCGGCTGTTATCGAACAGCGCGTCGACCGCTTCCTGCAGCATCCGCTTCTCGTTGCGGAGGATAACCTCGGGGGCACGTATCTCGATCAACTTCTTGAGCCTGTTGTTCCGGTTTATAACCCGCCGGTAGAGATCGTTAAGATCGGATGTCGCAAAGCGACCACCCTCGAGGGGAACAAGGGGCCTGAGATCCGGCGGCAGGACGGGGATAACCTCGAGTATCATGAACTCGGGGCGGTTCTGGCTCTGGCGGAACGCCTCGACCACCCGCAGACGCTTGAGGACGTCCTTTTTGCGCTGGATCGATGTCTCGACCTTCGCCTGTGCGCGGAGATCGACGGAAAGATTTTCGACGTTGATCTGGGCAAGGAGCTCCCTGACCGCCTCGCCACCCATCTTGGCGACGAACTCAAATCCCTGATCGAGCATGTCAGTGTGCGTCTCGTCGTCGATAAGCTCCTTGTACTTCAGTTCCGTATTGCCCGGATCGATCACCACGTGCGACTCATAGTAGAGGACCCGCTCAAGATTCCGCACGGTCATGTCGAGTATATACCCGACGCGGCTCGGAACGCCCTTGAGAAACCAAATATGCGCGACCGGTACGGCGAGCTCGATATGGCCGAGGCGCTCCCGTCGCACGCGCGAATGGGTCACCTCGACCCCGCAGCGATCGCATATGACGCCGCGGTATCGGATCCTCTTGTACTTTCCGCATGCACATTCCCAGTCCTTAACCGGCCCGAATATTCGCTCGCAGAAGAGACCGTCCTTCTCCGGCTTGAACGATCGGTAGTTGATGGTCTCGGGCTTTACGACCTCTCCAAAGCTCCAGGAACGAATCACTTCCGGAGAGGCGAGCTGGATCTTCATGGCATGTATATCTGTGGGCTTTTTACGATCCTTGTCAAAGAAGGTTGAAAACAAGAGAAACCTCCGGCTCTAATTTTTTATGAGCTGTACATCGAGACACAAGCTCTGAAGCTCCTTGATAAGCACGTTGAATGCCTCCGGGAGTCCGGGTTCGGGCGCATTGTCACCCTTTACGATCGCTTCGTATATCTTGCTCCTCCCCATCACATCATCGGATTTAACCGTGAGGAGCTCCTGAAGCGTATAGGCGGCACCGTAGGCCTCGAGCGCCCATACCTCCATTTCCCCGAACCGCTGCCCGCCGAACTGCGCCTTCCCGCCGAGTGGCTGCTGGGATACGAGTGAATACGGGCCGATCGAACGGGCATGGATCTTGTCATCGACGAGGTGAGATAGCTTTAACATATATATACTACCGACCGTGATATTCTCGTCGAATGGCTGACCGCCGATCCCGTCGTACAGCACGGTCTTGCCGCTCAGCGGAAGCCCTGCCTCCTCGAGTGCGTTCTTGACCTCCTCGATCGAAGTGCCGTCGAACACCGGCGTCGCCACCCGGTACCCCATCTCACGCGCCGCCCACCCGAGGTGTGTCTCGAGTATCTGTCCGACGTTCATTCGGCTCGGCACGCCGAGGGGATTCAGTATGATATCGACCGGTGTGCCATCATCGAGGTACGGCATATCCTCCATCGGCACGATCCTCGAGACGACGCCTTTGTTGCCGTGGCGTCCGGCCATCTTGTCGCCGACCGAAACCTTCCTCTTGCGCGCAATGTAGACCTTGACGAGCTTGCTCACACCGGGGGGGAGCTCGTCGCCGCGCATGACCCGCTCGATCTCCTTCTCGTACGTGCTCTCGATCCCGTCGATGGCACGTGCGGCGGCCTCCATGAGAGACTGGATCCTGGCGTCGACTTTCGGATTCTTTACAATGGGAAGGCCCCAGTGCAGGTGATCGATGTCGATACTGAGAAGAAGTTTTTCCGTGATTTTACGCCCCGAGCGCGCCTGGATTTCCCCCGTCTCCGAATGGATCAGCTTTTCGGTCGTCTGCCCGATTATGAGCTTCTCCAGTCGTTCACGGCGCTTCTCCTTGACATGCTCGATTTCCTGCTCCTTCTGCCGCATGAGCTCCTGGACATTCTTCTTTTCGTGGCTTCGCGTCCGTTCGTCCCGCTCCTTGCGGGAAAATATCTTGATATCAACCACGATGCCGTCCATGCCGGGAGGCGCTTTGAGCGAGGCATCCCGGACATCGCCGGCCTTCTCCCCGAAGATCGCCTTGAGAAGCCGCTCCTCGGGAGTGAGTTCCGTTTCACCCTTCGGCGTAACTTTTCCGACGAGTATGTCGCCGGCCTTGACACGCGCGCCGATACGCACGACGCCGTCCACGTCGAGGTTCGTCAGCATCTCCTCTCCCACATTGGGAATCTCGCGGGTGATTTCTTCCATGCCGGCCTTCGTATCACGCACCTGGGTCTCGAACTCCTCGATATGGATCGAGGTGTACGTGTCGTCCTTGACAAGCCGTTCGCTGACGATGATCGCATCCTCGAAGTTGTAACCGCGCCATGGCATGAAGGCGACGAGAATATTCTTGCCCAGTGCCAGCTCGCCGTTGTCGGTGGCCGAGTTGTCCGCGATGATGTCCCCCTTCTTCACCCGCTGCCCAACGGACACCAGCGGCTTCTGGTTTATGCAGGTATCCTGATTGGAGCGCTGGAACTTGATGAGACGATACTCGTCGATACCGCCGAAGCCGGTAAAATCATCGAAATTCTCATCCTCCTTGTGGGAGCTGTAGCTGATGAGGATCCGGTCGGCGGTCACACCTTCGACTTTTCCGCTCCTTCTCGCAATGGCGAGCACACCGGAATCGTACGCGACCTTTCTCTCGAGGCCGGTGCCGACCAGCGGCGCCTCGGCGGTGAGTAGCGGAACCGCCTGCCGCTGCATGTTGCATCCCATGAGCGCCCTGTTCGCGTCGTCGTGCTCGAGGAAGGGTATGAGAGCCGCGGCTGCGCTCACGAGCTGGTTGGGCGAGACATCCATATAATCGACCTCTTTTGGATCGACCACCACGAAATCCCCTCTGTACCGTGCCATGACCGTTGGATTGACGAACCGCCCCCCCGCCTCCAGCGGCGCGTTCGCGTGAGCGATGATACGCTCATCCTCCTGGTCCGCCGAGAGCATCTCGATCGAATTCTGCACAATTCCCTTTTTTACAACGCGATACGGCGTCTCCAGGAATCCGAATTCGTTGACCCGCGCATAGGTTGCCAGAGAGGTGATGAGCCCGATGTTGGGACCCTCGGGCGTCTCGATCGGACACATCCGGCCGTAGTGCGTGAAATGGACGTCACGGACCTCGAAACCGGCACGCTCGCGTGTTAGGCCTCCCGGACCGAGCGCTGAAAGCCGCCGCTTGTGGGTAAGTTCGGCCAGCGGATTCGTCTGATCCATGAACTGCGATAGCTGGCTGCTCCCGAAGAACGACTGCACGACCGCGCTTATGGTACGCGCATTTACCAGATCGTACGGCGTCGGATTATCGCTATCCTGGATCGTCATACGCTCGCGAATGATCCGCGCCATGCGCGCGAGTCCCACAGAGAACTGGTTGGCGAGAAGCTCGCCGACCGAACGCACGCGCCGGTTCCCGAGATGGTCGATGTCATCGACCGGACCGTCGGTCTCCTTGAGATGGATGAGGTTCGCCACAACCGCGATAAAATCCTTCTCGGTCAGTGTCGTTGTCTCGAACGGCTCCTCGATCCCGAGGCGGCGATTCATCTTGTACCTGCCGACCTGCGCCAGATTGTACCGTTTCGGATTGAAGAACAGGCGATCCAGAAGCGCCTTCGCCGTCTCGACATTGGGCGGATCACCGGGACGCATCAGGTTATAGATCCGTTTTAGAGCATCTTCCCGGTTCTTCGTGGGATCCTTCTCGAGGGTCTTGAGGATCACGTCGTCCTCGATATTGCCTTCCTTCTCGACGAACGCGACCTTCGTGATCTTCTGGGACTTTATCATCTCGATCGCCGTCTCGGTGAGGGGCTTTCCCGCCTCGACGATGACCTCGCCCGTCTGGCGGTTCACGACGTCCTCCGCCACGAAACGCCCGATCAACGCCTTGTCCCTCTTGCTGGGACGCTGCGTCAGGGTATGTACCTTTGTCGAATGGAACAGCTTGATGATCGCGCTGTTCGGCTCGAACCCCATTGCCTTGAGCAGTACCGTTACGGGTATCTTGCGCCTCCGGTCGATGTAGACGAACATGATGTCGTTGACATCGATGATGAACTCGACCCAGGATCCCCGGTACGGAATGATACGCGCGTTGAAGAGCCGTTTTCCGTTCGGGTGGTAGTCATCGTTGAACACGACGCCCGGCGAACGGTGGAGCTGGCTCACGATCACCCGCTCGGCGCCGTTGA
>CBFCXB010000043.1:0-10842 GCA_965601905.1 uncultured bacterium
TTCTATTGCAGCCGGACTACACCACGGTTCCCAATCTGCCCAGCGATCATCTACCGTTCCAGGATGTCGGAATCCCGGGCATCCTCCTGATCGAATCGGAGCGTAACGAGCTGAACCCCACCTATCACTCCTGCCGGGATATCGCCGATTCGGTCATGTTCGACTACCTCACCGAGTGCACGAAAGCGGCGCTCGGGTCGGCGGCCTTTCTCGCGGGATACGCGTTTTACTCCGGCGGCGACGGGGCGCGGCCGGTCGCGCTCTACCAGAACTATCCGAATCCGTTCATGTCGAGCACGGTGATCTCCTTCACGGCGCCCGAGGCGCAGCACGCGGCGGTCGATATCTTCGATGTGCTGGGTAGGTTCGTCACGAGGCTCGATCCGTTCCGCGTGGCGGGGGCCGACAGCGGCTACGTCGAATGGGACGGCCGGAACCGCGGCGGCAGGCAGTGCGCCGGCGGCGTCTACTTCGTGAGGTTCCGGGCGGGGGGACGCGAGGCGGTGCGCAAGGCGGTGCTGGTGCGGTGAGCTGGGTTTTAGCGTTGATCGCCCGGCGCGGCCGTATTCACACTACTCCGCATCACGGGCATATATCCATGCCACGGGCTGATCGGTGCGCTTGTGCAGGACGGTTTTCGCCAGGGTATATTTGCCTTCGATCGCCTTCGACAGGGTAAGTATGTCGGGATAGACCTCCGAGAACATCGACCAGTCCGTTACGATGAAATCGTAACCGGCGGCGTGCACATTCTCGATTTTTGTTTCCGTCCATTGCTTGGGGGCGCCACCTGAGAAGTCACCGTTGGGGAGATAATATTCCATGATCGGGGCGTAGTAATAGTATATCCGTGCATCCGGCTTGTTGGCAAAGTAATCCCGCACGCCGAGAAATCCTGGATGTTCCTGGGGGCCGGTTGCGGTGCGGTCTGATCCCACACCGGATTGCACCGACAAGGCAATCAGTACAAGGCAGGCGACGATTACCGGTATCTTTCCCCTTCTTGTCGTTAGCGCGCCGAGCAGCCCTATCGCGCTCCCGGAAATCACGGCAAGGGGCGGCATCATGTCCGCGATGTGATGCACGTATACGAGCCGATTTCTAAGGCTGATAAGAAAAGCGACGGATATATAGATTATGAATGGAACCATCATGACGGTAACCGCATTGATTTTTCTTCCGGTTTCAACATCAGTATTTTTACCGAGGAATCGGGTTGCCGCCAGTCCGGCAATTCCCAGAATCGCAAAAACAACAAACGCCGGCGATTGCAGGAACAACTCCACGTAGAATCCGTACCAGGGAGCGTTTCTCTGCGCTTCCATCGAGTCATACAGGCGGTACTTTATCATTCTGAAAATATTCAGGTGCAGAACACCCGCGGGCCACAGCACGAGCACGATAAGAACCGAGAGCGCAACGAGAACGATCCATCTCCTCAATGCGTACCTGACCTGCTTGCCTGCCAGGTCCTTGATAAATACATAGAGGAATACCGGAACGAGAATTAACGCCAGCTCGCATGTGAGAAACGCCAGTACAGCGAACACTCCCGCTGTAATCAGATGTGAGAACCTGCCCTCGACGGAATAGCGGGAAGCGTACAACAGGGCGCAGGTTATGAGCAGAGAATAGGCCGCGTCCCAGTTCGCCGTCTTGCTGATGTATTGATTGACCGGCACAAACACCACCATCAGGGCCGCGAACAGCGCGACGTAATGCCTGTACGTGAACTCCCGCATGATGCGGGTCACCGTTAGCAATACCGCCAGGCAGCAGAGGCTGCCCGCAATGATGGAGAACAGGCGCGCCCTGAATTCATCCGAGCCGAATAATCCGTTATTGGCGATTATGATGTAGGACAAAAGCGGCGGGTGAGCGCGCCGCTCGTAGAACACGTTGTCTCTATCCATGGCATTCGCGGCAATACCCCTCGATGCCGCCATCTGGGATACTACCGCGTCGTACTGGAATGACTCGCTTTCGATCGGATGGAGACGCAGAACGAGTGCCGCGATGAAAACAACCAGGCTTGTTACAATGATTGTTCCGTATCCGGAACGAATATTAGACCTGATCATGAACAATCACACTCTTGTGCTGAATGCATGCCCGATTGGCGCCGGCCTGCTGATCCCCATGCTACTACGAAACAGCCCCTTTATCTCCGGGGGTCATTATACGCGGAGGATCGGCCGGAATTGAAGCAAATTTTATCTTAGCCGGGTCGCGGTGTCCAATCAGTTTCCGGCTCCTTTTCGACGAGGCCCCGCGTCGTCGGTTGTGGGGCTAGGTAATCGACCCGGCACTCGTGATGGAACCATTCTCACGGGTGCGCGCGATCATCTTCTCAACGAGGGGAGCGGTATTGATGGCAATGAGGAGAATCCCCGGGTTGTTCCGCTCGAAAACACGAAAGATCTCATCCGCGAATGCCCGGCCGATCGAATCCACATCCTGAAAATCAAAAATGACCGTATTGAAACGGTCCACCCGGGCGAGCAATCTCTTTGCCTGCGATCTTGACACAAGCTTTTCGGCGCCGTGACGAGCGAGTCGCACGGGGACAATGGTCTTGGTGAATCCGTAGTCTTGCTCCTCGGACGCGAAACGATCGAACACCTCTTTGTCCGTACGCGCACTCTCGTTCTCCAGGTACATAAAAACCGAAGTCCCTGTTTTTTGCCGATCCCCTCTCAAGATCCAGCCCTCCTCTTCGCCATGCTCATGCGAAAAGTAAACGCCACCGGAGAGGATCTCGAAATCGTCCAGCATGCGAGAGGTAAAAAAGATACCCTCTCCCGTGTGGTTGTCCGGATCGGTGGTGAGTTTGCCTTTTGCCAGCTCCAATACAGCGTGGCGCTCGTCCTCGAGATCGCATTCTTCCTTTATCTTGCGAAAAATGCCGATACCATCATCATGTACGAATAGCTCCGTCTGCAGGGCATTCATCTTTATAACGACGGTCAATTCCCGGCCTCCTGAATGGTCTATGGCGTTATTGACCATCTCGGTGAACGCGTAGTGCCAGATATCAATCACGTTTCTGGGCAGGTCCGCGAAAACCGGTGTAACTTTATTTCGCCACAACCGGTCCTCTTCAAGACCTGCCAGGGACGCCGTGAATCGAATGTCATTGAGTATCTTCAGCGAGTATCGGCGTCGGCGGGTTTTACCCTCGGCTGTGATGTGCCCCTCATCCAGTAATTCCCGGACATGTCTGTTTACCGCCTGCCGCGATATCCCGAACCGCTTGCCGACGACATTCACAATATCGCGTGGATGGTTCGGGATAGCCTGAATGATGAAGGACCTGATTTCTCGGCCGCGTTTGGTGGGTTTCGTCATTGCTTTCCTTGAGAATTCCGTGTGGATTGTCAACGCCAACGTTCATTATTGTCAACATCAGCTTTGGTTATTGTAAACATTTTGATTATTATTTGTCAACATAAAGTAAGGTCGTTCGGGCACGTATATCTTTAACGTTATATTTTACAATTAATTAATTGACAACATTTAGGTCTGATGGCATGATCGTTGAAGATTTTTGGGGGGAGCGTCGTGTTCCTCAAGCAATCCGGAGGCGCATCGTTAATTAGATCAGAAATGCTTGCTTGTTGGCCGAATTTGAATACTCCACTCCCTTAGGGTTCCAATGAGTCGAATGCGGTGTCTGCACTATTCTCTCATCTGCACTATTCTCTCGGGCTTGCACCCCGGGCATATTATGCATATAATATAGTAAGCGGTTTATAGGGGAATTATCCGGATAAGACATTTGAAACGGGTTTATCGCCTTATTGCCGGAGCCGTAATTATTGCCGGCGGCCCGCGGGTGACATGACCGGCAATACATATTTCAAGTCGAGGTGTTATTCGCATTGCAATCAGAGCCTCAAAGAGCCGGTGCAAAGGTTGCGGTGCTTTCGGTACGGAAAAGAGGGGGGTGTTGATCATCATGTATTCGAGAATGCCGCTTAGAGGGCTGTTATTGGTATTTGTCGCGGCATGCGCACCGTTGATTGTTTCCTGTAATTGCTGCAAGGACGGTGAAACGGGGCCAATGGGTCCGCCGGGGTACCATTTCACTTTTATCATTCCGAACGACATCGACGATATCCAGGAAGCGGTCGATTCGCTGCCTGCGGCGGGAGGAACCATTTTCATAAAGGCTGATGAATATGTGCTGCAAGGGGGGATTCACATCGATAGGTCGCACGTAGCGGTGATCGGTGAGGAGGGCGCCGTGCTAAAGCTCGGCGACCATGTAAATGAACCGGTGATCCTAATCGGCAGCGACGAGGAAGTGCCGTCCCATTCGATCACCGATGTAACGGTCAGCAACCTCATAATAAATGGCAATATGGAATTCCAGGATTTTGAAGAGGATCCCGACAGGACGGGTATTATGAATAACGGTATCGACGTAAATGCCGCCCACAACATTACGATAGCACAGGTTGAGGTGCACGATGCGAGAAGCGGCGGCATCGTAGTCAGCAAACAGTCGAGCCGGATCTGGATCGATAACTGCTACCTTCATGATAACTACTTAGACGGGATCGCGCTCTATACGAGCGAAGACATCCAGGTCACCAATTTCTACTGCTTCGATAATGGCGCCGCGGGGCTCAGCATGGACAACGATCTCAGCCATGTCATATTCAGTGGCGGCATCATCAAGAACAACGTCACCGTCGGTATTTTTGCACGTCACTCCGCCGAGATGACGTTCAGCGATATCCAGGTCGTTGGCAATCACGAACACGGCTGCTTCATCTCGCACGAGTGGGAGGTGACGGGCACCGGGGTGAGCAAGCTTCTCTTTCACAGCTGTTCCTTCATCGGCAACGCCTTGTACGGATTATTTCTGGATTCGCCGGCGACCGATTCCCCCGGGAATGCCGTCATCGGGTGTGTCTTTTCGGGAAATGCATCGGGGGCGATCGGGATCCACCCCGAGGGGGAGTTGTATCAGGAAGGGAACGTTATCTTGGACTGACGTCCATGCAAAATGGTGGACAAGGAAAAGCAAACCTTCGAGGAGGTGCGTAATACCAAGCTGATCGTTATAGCGCACGATCCGGAAAGCAACTTCATGCAGGTGAGGTTCGACGGCCCCGGCGACTTTCACCCGCGCAAAGATGTAGCCGACCGGTCATCGACCGTTGTGTATTATAAGCATTATTTTGATAAGGCAACTCTCTTGACCGGCGGTGCTACACCCACCGCTCTCAATTCGAGTCCGCACTCGTATATTCTAGCCGATTCCTTGATTACATCAGAGCTTTTTTGACAGATTCAACGGGCGGGTTCAGCCACACCGCGAAGCGCAGCGGAGCGGTGTCGCCTGCAATCCGGGGTTGGGCGGCACCTTGCTTTTTCAGGTTGGCTTCTGTAATACAAGACACACATCTCCCATCAACCTTCTACACTTACAAGTTGAAATCGTCTTGTCATATAACTTACCGAGTCTGCCAATAATCGGATATTTCCAGAGATACCCCTCGACAAAAGGCCAGCGCTTTTCCTCTTCTACCCGAAATCCGCCGTCAAGGAACACATCGAGCAATTCGGAAATGCTACTATAGGCGTATTCTGTCTCCCACCCGTGTCCCCCACGTACTAGTTTGTGAAACCATAGGGGCGTATGTCTCGTCAGGACAAACTCAAGAGCCAACGTATTTGGTACTGTGGCAACAAATAGTCCACCAGGAGCAAGTACTCGGTAGATTTCTTGGGATGCTCCTCTGATATTCTCAACGTGCTCTAAGACATAATTTGCAAACACTGCGACATAGCGACCAGAGCTCACTGGTTTCATGTCATCAATGGAACACTGCCAGCATTCTCCTACCGTAGGAAAATCGACGTTGCAGTTCTCGATGTCTATGCGGTCGCATACATATCTACATCCAACTTGTGTGAGTTGTTGCTCGATTGATACGCTCTGACCCGCACCGGCATTTAGAATTCGGTGTGCATTCGAGTCGGTTTCATGTGAGTTGAGGAAAGACACAAACTTCTGGACCAGATGCTTCTCTGCTGGTCGCTGCATACGATAATCCTTCCTATGGGACAGCCGCCTAACGTATCGATCAGCGGCGAGCGGTGCAGACACGAGCGCTGAGTGTCTCGCCAGGGTACGGGGCGGCGCTCGTCCGCTGCAGTGGGATGATAGATTTCCTTACCGCTGTTTGTAAATGTCCCGGCTATGTCCAATCCGCAATACTAAGACATCATTTCCGATGATAGCAAAGATGACCCCATAATCCCCTATTCGGTATTTTCGCAAACCAGCGAAGTGCCCTTTCAGCGGAGGAAAGGAATCAGCCTTTTCTGATAGATCTTGCTCGAGGCGGTTCAATATCTTGCGTACCTGTGTCTTGTCGATGTGCGCCAAATCGCGTGTGATCGATTTCTTATAAGTGATGTTATAAGCCAAGTGTTTTCCTCAGCTCTTTACTTGAAATCACCTCGTCGGCCTTGTCATGTATACGATCGAGAGATATCTGAAGATCGGCATAATCTTCGAGATAGGATTCGAGTGCTTTTTGAATGATGTACGATCTCGGTCTCTCGGTCTCCTTGACAATAACATCAAGGCGCTTCGCTAGATCTTCAGAAATTCGAATAGAAATGGGTGTACTCATAACATATCCTCCCGCAACGTCCGTAATATATTGTATGCAATGCAGTCGTTGTATGCAAGAGATATTTTGAGCAAATCTAACGTATGCGGTCAGCGTCGGGCGGCGCTGACGCCCGCCTTGCTCTGCACGGGGCGTGATAGGGGCGACCGCAAGGTTGGCGTGAAGTTGGACGGAAGCTCACGCAGGTTGTCTCGACAGCTACTGCTGCGCCTCCAGTTTTTCTATCCAGTCGCGAGCGGGACGCATGTTCGGGATGATCTCGAGACACTTGCGGTAGTACTCGATTGCTTTCTCGCTGTTGCCTTGCCCGCGGTGGAGGTTCGCAAGCCGCCAGTAGCCGTCCGCGGAAGCCGGGTATACCTCGATCAAGTAGTTGAGGATCTCCATCGCCGAATTGCTCGCGCCCCTCTCGCTGAGCTCATCCGCCTTGGAGGCAAGAGTCCTCTCTGGAACGTCGACCTCGAACCCGAATCGCTCGGACAGCGCCGCGTAGTACGCCGTGATGTCCGCAAGAGCCCGCACCTCGCGACTATCGGGGAATCTATACTCGCGAAACAGCTCGCGGAGTCCCTCCTTCAGCCGCAGCGGCGGGAGGAAATCCTCGTTCTTCTCGATATAATGTGTGACGAGCGTCAGGTTCTGCGGTTTCTTGTCGGCGACCATCTTCTCAAAACGCCGCATGTACTCGATCTCTTGGGTTTTGTCGAGGTATCCCTCGCGGTCGGAGCACGTTATCTGGAGAAATGTGAATGATGGGAGGCCCTTATCCACTAGCTCCTCCATCAACGGCATCAGCACGTTGTAAACAGGCGGGGAACGGAAAGGATTCTCGATGATGAACGCATTGAAGAGGCCCTGCCGTTTCGCAAGTGTGTAGAGACCGAATGCCGCGCCGGCCTGTGGGCCCATAAGCACTCGGGAGTCTTTCGTCCGGCACTCACTCTCGACATAGGGTATGAGTTCCTCGACGACAAAGCGGGAAAATGGTTCGATCCCGCTCGGCCGCCCTCGCCGCCCTACGGGCGATAGGTCCCGGTATCGCTCGACGTTGGCTACGCCCACGACGATCATCTTCGGTATGCTCCCCTCCTCGGAGAGCCGGTCCACGACATGCACCGCCTCAGCGAAGTAACCGCGTATCTGGCCGCCGTAGAGGACGAAGAGGACCGGGTAGGACATCGAGCTTTCCTCGTAACCTCGCGGCAGGCAAACGAGCAGCAGCCGGTCCTCGCCCAAAACGTCCGAATGCAACTGTCTGAATGTGCCGATCGAGACCGGATCACCGTCGCGTGCCTCCTGGGAGGGGGCAGGGGAAGCAACGGGAAGACCGGCCGCGATCGAGGCGGCCAACAACACCGCGAAAGCCATAGCGGCGAAGAATGCACATTTCATCTGATCCTCCATTCAACGGTCACATTCGCTCCGATCGATGCCAAGCGTGATAGTGTATGAACGCCGCGCTGAGTTGCGGCTGCCGTCCGAGCGAAGCGAGGCCACAACGAGCGTATTCCTTTTCACCTAACGTGTCGATCGGCGGCGGGCGGCCATCGCTAATCCCGGCGCGCGGCGCGCGACCTGCCGCTGGAGCGCGAAATTAGGGGCCTATCTCGAAACCGCTGAGCATACAAATCAAGCACGCGCCGAATCAATCTCTGATACTGAGTGTTGTTTTTTCGGGCGGCTCTTTTAAAAAATTCTACGCTGGTCCTGCTTAGCGAGATAGTAACCTTTATATTGTCACCTTTTAACGCTAGTTGATCGGGAGGCGGCAGAAAATCCTCCACAATTTCCAACTCACCCATAGGCTCATCCGTGTATTTTGTTTTCTGTTTCATAAATCTTTTTCCCCTTTCTCCAGTATCCAGCACCAATAATACGTATTACTTGACGTCGGTATGTAAATCGCACTGTTAAAATACCACCCTCAACTTCGCCGATACAATAATACTTTTGTATGGTTTTTTGTATTGCTATTAATGTTCCTAACGTCCAGCGCTTCAGCGGCGGGCGGCCATCGCTAATCCAGGCGCGCGATGCGCGCCCGCCTGGAATCGCTTGTCAGGCATCTTCGATGAAAATAGCCCTTACGACTTTTGATAAAACTGTAGCTCTGTGTTTATGATCAGGTCCGTCGGGAATTACAACACCGTCGCCGGCATTGAAAACCCGCACACCATCATTGAATTCGATTTGAAATTGTCCATCGAGAATGTAGCCAACATGTCCCCGGTCGCACCAATGCGGCTCCATGTCTGACGAGTATTCGACGAGACGAAGCTTTTTATCTTGGAATTGAAATATTTTGTGACGAACTCCATCCATTGGAGAACTCCAGTTGACCGAATCGAAATCAATTTTATATTTCATCTCATTGCTCCTTCAAGAGGCCGAACGGCGCTGCGGATCAGCGGCGGGCGGACGCGCGAACTTGCTCGCGTGGGCGGCTGACCGCTGCAGCCGCGCAGCGGCTGGCTGGTGAAAGCGCTTGTCAGCCCTTCCTCGGTTTGTGAAGCTCTAAATCAAGATGCTTTGCGTAATTCGCGAAATCCTTGTCCGTTGTAAACACAACAGTTGAATGCCTTATCGCCACTGCGCAAATCAGGAAATCGACATGAGAGCCCTGGACGCCTTTCTTACGGCATACGTTGAAGACTCGCGCCGCCTCTTCGTAATCAGCTTTGCCAATTGGCAGATCATCAAACGCAGAAAGGTGCTGCCTCACCACTTCGAATTTCGCTGGATCGGGAATGCCCGAAAGAACCTCCTGGCGAATCGGACCGATAAGAACAGCACGAAGTTCTCTAACAAGCTCGGACAGTTCGTCGACCAGAATCTGCTCTTTCAACTTGGGACGCGTCCGACGGAGTGCAAGGGACCAGATCGTCGTATCGACAAGTACTCTCACCGCCTGGTCCTCCCCTTCTTGTGGTCATACTTCTGGTCGAATTCTACGGAACCAAAGAGCTTCAGTATTTTCTTTTGCTTGCGACGTTGAATGAACTCACGCAATGCTTCATTGACCGTGGCCTTCTTCGTCTTGAGGCCGCCGGCCTTCAACGCCTCCGAAAGCAGCCTCTCATCAATAGCAAGATTGGTCGCCATAAGTCCGCCCTCCTTTCACACATATCAATACACAATATTATGTGTAAGTCAAGGGCTTTGTTGCAAGAGCTAACGGTCAGCGTAACCCGCGAGACGGGAGGGCGCGGGCCTCGCTATGCAAGGACTTTGACCGACCGGATCGTCGGGTTGACGCTTTTGTTGGGCGATGCCTTTGTTACCTTCCTAGTGACTCAACATAGTAGAGTCTGACATCCAACATCGCTCCTTCTCTCAAGAACTCGACAACACAGTGCCCAATAGTTCCCTCCTCAACCGCACGGAATAGAGCCTCGTTGACGATCGAAAACGGTCGGAAATGGAGCTCTTGATAGAGCTGATCGAAGGTGAGCGCGTCGTTCGACAACGTAGACATGATCTCGGCTTGTACACGCTTGATGAGCTGTTCCTCCTGATGATGCCGGAAGAAGGCGATCCCGCTTGTGGCAACAAGTGCAGCGATCACCACGATTACGGCAACCTCTCTCCTCCGGTCCTTAAATAGAAGTACGGAGAGCAAAGCACCGAGGGATAGAGCGAAACTGGCTATTGAGAGAAAGGTCTCGATTGTCATGGAGCGTATCCAATCTGCTCTGGTCTGATATTTATCACCGCGTCACGAGTTCGGCGCCCTCTATGGTTGCGGGGCCATTCCCAGCGCCAAGAGGGAACTTGCCCCAAGGATTGGGGCCTCCATGGACAGAAATCTGGACGATTCCCTTTCGATCCGTGCTGAGAACCACCTCAACAACTCGATTCTCTGGGACGGTGAATGCGCCACTGACCAATCCTACACTCAAGTCGGGAGGCTCGCCCTTGGGAAGCAACCTCACAAGGATCTTCTCTGCAGTTCCTCCAATCCTGAGCCGCAGGCGGTCGCCCTTGGCAAAGTTGGTCACCTCAGCCAGATCGAGCCATCCAGAACCCCAACGTGACGAGAAGCCGATTTCTCCAGCCAAGAATTTAACACTCGTCCGCGAAGAATCTGACTGACTGCTCGGACTTGCAGTTGCGCTTACAAGTTCTGCGCCCTCGATGGTTGCGGGGCCATTCCCAGCGCCAAGAGGGAACTTGCCCCAAGGATTGGGGC
>CBFCXB010000044.1:0-10712 GCA_965601905.1 uncultured bacterium
TGTTTAGGCAGCAAGAAATCCTCTAGCATTGCGAGCCGGATGTAATAAATAGAAGGGACAGCAGATACAGCGTTTGGGACGCACTGTTTGTAAGACAGTGCGCCTCAGCTAATGAAAAAATCAAAGCCCGGCCAGGGCAAACCACGGAATCGCGATGATTTTTTCGTGCATCCGCCGCACTTCATTTCCAGCGTGAATGAAAATGCCTGCCGATGTTTCAGGGTACTCCTCTAGAAATAATCTCATACCCCCGGTGTCTGAAAACCGCGGCGTGCGTGATAGCTTCACTTCCACGGCCAGTAATTTCCGTCCCCATTCCAACACGAAATCCACTTCTTTCCCTGCTGCTGTCCTCCAATAGAATAGGCGCGGGCGCGGCACCAATCGCTGGCACAGCGCGCTGAGGTGCATGAAGATCATCGATTCAAATACACCTCCTGACTCCCTGGAATCCTTCAGGCTCTCCGCATCAAAATGGCCGGACAGAAAACTCGCAAGTCCTGGATCACTCCACATCACTTTTGGAGACTTCGTCAGTCGCTTCGTGCGGTTGACGGCAAAAGCGGGCAACCGCTCCAACAAGCACGTCGTCTCCATCAGATTGAGGTACCTGTGGAATGTCGCCTGGCTCATACTTATGTCGCGAGCGGCATCAGATTGGTTCAGCACATTCCCGCACCGAAGGGCCAATGCCGTCATGGCTTTTCTGAAATCGGACAGAGAATCGATTTGAGAAAGTTGGCGAAGATCCCTTTCGAGGAATGTGGCCACATAACCCTCCCACCAACCGAGAATAGCCGATGTCTTCTCCAATCTCATCAGAGGCGGCATGAAGCCCTTCCAGAGTGCCCGGAACAAATCCGCTTGCGGCGGATCGATAGAGCGTTCATCGGGAAATTGACCATAGAATAGCATCTCGATCAGGTCTGGAGGAGGTTTCTCACTTATTTCACCCATCGTCATCGGACCGAGAACGTAGTAAACGGCCCGGCCAGCAAGACTCTCGCTGACGGACTTCATCAGAAGCAGATTGGCGGAGCCGGATAGCACGAATCTACGAGTCATCCTCTCGTCCACAGCCGCCTTGACGGCGCTCAGAACGTTCGGTGATTTATGAACCTCGTCAAGGACCACGGATTCTGACCCTGCCCACAGCGATGCCGGATCGCGCTCGGCCTGGGCGAGCGAATCGAAATCATCCAGGCTCACATACCGCCAGCCACGGAACGGTTTTTCGTTCCGAAGGAGCGTGCTTTTTCCCACTTGTCTTGCACCGGTGAGCACGATAACCGGCTGTTCTTCCGTGGCTTCACGCAGGAGAGGAGCGATCCAGCGTGGTTTGTATTTAAATCCATTATTTGAATGAATATCCTTCATATCGTGAATAATATGCATTTGCCTTGATTCGTGTCAAGCTTTTTTAGGTACTGCTTGTAAGACGGCTTTTCTGAGCCGCTTCGCCTTTCGCACGGAATACGGGCGAGACGTGCAGGCACGTTCAACAGCCTCGAGAGTTCGAGAAACACTTCATGTGATCCCGCGACAAGCTCGGCCTCCAACTCGAACAATCGCGCCGA
The DNA here is from genome assembly GCA_965601905.1 of uncultured bacterium. Taxonomy (GTDB): domain Bacteria; phylum Krumholzibacteriota; class Krumholzibacteriia; order Krumholzibacteriales; family Krumholzibacteriaceae; genus DATKWS01. The sequence continues at coordinate 1,578 of CBFCXB010000044.1, forward strand.
TACTTTTCACTCCTACACGAAGTGCTCGCGCTTCTGGAGATTGAACAGGGCGAGCAGGATGCAGATCGCCGTCTTCACGATGAGCTGGATCCTGCTGCGCAGGATGATCTCGACCCATACCGCCTCGCTCATATCCTGCGGCATGCCGAAGGGATTGAGGAATATATTCCAACGGCTGTGCTCGAGAAATCCCACGCCGACCCAGAATCCGAGGCCGATCACCACCATGATAACGGCCGTGGCGTTCCCGCTGCGCACGACGGTCGAGATCATGAACGCGAGACTGCCCAAAAAGAAGACGGGGAACATGAGGTGGAAAACCATCCGCAGCACGGGTATCTCCACGAGGACCATACCGCTGACGACGGTGAGCACGAGCAGCAGGAGAAACACGATTGCATACATGAGGAGCAGCCTGACCAACCAGACCTTGTACCGGTAATCGGGTATGCCGAACAGCGTCTCGATCATGCGGGTGTCCATGTCGTTCTGTACCCCGTACGCGCTCGGATAGAAGACGAGCAGCAGGCCGGGGAACATCAGCAGGCCGAACATGCCCCCTTCATCGAGATCCGATTCCGTATCGAAGAGACTGGGAATCGCGATCAGCAGGTAGAATATCACCGCCGCGATCAGGAAGTATTTGAACTTGTTGGCGAAGATGATCTTCAGGTTGTACCGGATCAGCAGGGAGACCATGCTGAACAGGTCCCGCGCATCGACACGTGTGCCGCCTGTTTGCCGCATCATGCCCGATCCTCCGATTCTTCTCCGGATGCGCCCGTGGAACCGCTCCGCAGCAGCCAGAGGTATGCGTCCTCGAGGGTCGGATTGACGTCGAGGGCATCCGCTTCGGGCCGTCCCTCGGCGAGACACCGCACACGGACGCGATCGCCGTCACGCATGTGATGCACCACGAGAAAACGTTCCCGTACACGCTCGAATTCATTCACCGGAACGTGAAACTGCCACACGTGCCCCCGGGCGATCTCCGTCATCCTGCCGGGAGGGCCGAGGTAGCGGAGCGCACCCTCGTTCAGGACGGCGACCTGGTTGCAGGAGCTCGATATGTCCTCGATGATGTGCGTCGAGAAAATGACCACACGCTCGCGGCTCAGCTCCACCAACAGGTTCCGGAACCTGATGCGCTCCCTGGGATCGAGCCCCGCGGTCGGTTCGTCGACGACGAGGATGCGGGGCAGGTGCAGCAGCGTCTGGGCGATCCCGACGCGCTGCTTCATGCCGCCGGAGAAGGTGCCGATCCTGCGGTTCCGGTGCTCCTCGATATGTACCGCCGAGAGGGCGTATTCGATCATTCGTTCGCGCTGCTCCTTATCCAGCAGGTTCTTCAACATCGCCTGGTAGCTGAGAAACTCGTAGGCGGTCAGATTCTCGTACGTTCCGAACTCCTGGGGCAGGTACCCGATCAATCCCTGGAGCTCTTCACGTTTTTCCCTCGTATCGATACCGTTGATCCATACCCTGCCGTAGCTCTGGTCGAGAATGCCGCAGATAACGCGCATGAGCGTGGTTTTTCCCGCTCCGTTCGGCCCGAGCAGCCCGAACATCCCGTGCGTGATCTCCATCGACACGCGGTCGAGCGCCCTCAAGGGACGCTTTTTCCTGCCGATGACGGGAACGAGCAGTATTGCGCGATATAGCGCCTTTCTGATGCGCGCGAACCGGCCGGTCAGCCGTTCCACCGCCATGCCGCGCCGGTGCATGCCTTCCGCGATCCAGTACACGGCGAGGGCGAGATACCAGATGCACCCGATAAAGATCGCCAGCGCCGTGTTCCGCCACTCGATGTAGAAGAATGCCACGTTGAAGAGCGGCACACCCCAGACGAGCGCTCCCGTCACGAGACGTGCCGTCCGGTTGCGAGCCGCCGCACGGCGGGAGGCAAAACGCTCCGCGAGCAGCCCGCGGAACGGACGCCACACGACGAGCAGCAGGGCGTACACCACGTGGGAGAAGGCAAACGCCCAGAAGAGCGAATGGAGGTAGAAATAGACGAAGTATATCGCGAAGCCGAGGAAGGGGAGCTGCCAGACGAAGGCGTCGAACCGGCGTCGCCGTGCGCCAGTTCCGCTCCCTGTGCCCGCGCCGTCCCGGGCGCCCGCGCCACTTCGTTCACCTTCGCCGCCCCGGGCGCCCGCGCCACTTCGTTCACCTTCGCCGCCCCGCGCGCCCACACCACCTAGCGTGCCTTCTGACACGCCCTCGTCGAAGGTGCCGTTTACTGCGTATACCTTCGTGAGATTCCTGATCACTATCCGTATCGACTCGCCCGGAGCGACGAGTTCCGAGCGCGCCCGCCGCAGGCTCGCCATGAGAAAATAGGTGGCGCCGGGGATCAGAAATACCAGCGAGGCAAGCGCGACCAGCTTCCAGATCAGGCGGTCGATACCGTTATAGATATACCAGCACCCCGCGAGAAAGAGGACCAGCTGGACGATCTTCACCGGTACGCCGAGCCGCCTCATCCACCGGAGCGCCGATTCGAGCCCCGAATAGACGACCGGTATCAGGACCAGCGTGAAGAGCGTGCTGAGCGAGAGCCCGCCGATGACCGTGACGGCGAACGGCGCTCCACTGATCATCGACTCGCCGACCTTTCCCATCGCGAGCGGCATCATGCCGACAATGGTCGTGATGGCCGTGATCAGTATCGGGCGCAGCCGGGCCTGCCCAGCCGTCATAAGCGCCCGTACCCTCCGGTTCCCACGCTCCCGCAGGATGCGAGTGTAGTCGATTAGGATAATTCCGTTGTTCACGACGATGCCGAGCAGAATCAGGAATCCGGTGATGGTGTAGGCGGTGAAGAGCGATGTCCTGGTGAATATCAGCGCCCAGAAGGAGCCGGCGGCCGCCAGCGGAATGGTGAACATGATCACCACCGGCGCGGCGAGGGACTCGAACACGGAGGCGAGGATCATGTAGATCAGGATGAACGCGACGGCGATGAGAAACAGGTACTCACCGTACTCCGTGTCGTCGTGGATGACCTCGAGCGCGACACCGGGCGGCACCCTAAGCGCCGCCACAACCGCGTCCACCTCGCCTCGCGCGGCCTCCAGCAGGGACTTCGATTCGTTCACCTCGTCGGCGAATTCGTACCGCACCTCGACGTGCCGTTCCTGGTTGACGCGGCGAATATCCGTCTTCCCGTATGCATAAAGGATCCGGCTGAGATTCTCGAGCTCGTACGTGCCGCCTCCCTCCCCGGCGATCGGAAGACGGCGCAGGTCATCGATCGTCTTGGCCCGCGCCTCTCCCGCACGGCCGAGACGCCGGATGACGATGTCGTACTCATCGACGCCCTGCTTGTACTTGAGGCGATCCGACGTGAATTCCCCCTCGAAGGCCCTCAACTCCTCGGCGATCCGGCTCATCGTCACGCCGTAATGGCTCATCAGCTGCGCGTCGTAGGCGAGGTGTATTTCGGGGCTGTTCTCCGAGATATTGAGCTCGCTCTCACTGATCGAACTCACATTTTCGAGATAGAAGCGGACATTCTCCGCCACACTCACCATGGTCGGGAAATCGCTGCCCCGGACGACGACCTTCTCCTCGCGCCGCCCGATGCCGAGCAGTCTGAGCATACCCCTGGCCGCGCCGCCTCCCATGCCTCCGCGCTCGAATCCTCCGGCGGAGGGGGGCGCCTCGAAACTCACATCGGCGGCGGCGAAGCCCCCGACCCGCTCCCTTATATCCGATTTGATCTCGGCGAATGTCCGGTTGGCGATCCCGCTGTAGCCGTCCTTCAGGGTCACCCTGATCGTCGCGCTTTCCTCGCCGATCTCGGAGAAGACATCCTGTTTCTCGGCGATGCCCTCTATTCGCTTTTCGAGTTCCGCCACCGTCTCATCGGTCAGATCAAGCGTGGCGCCCCGCGGCATGTTCGCGTACAGAACGATCTCGTCCGTCTCGGCCTGACGCGGCACGGAGATGCTGACCGCCATGCAGATGAATATGCTTACGAAAAAGAGCACGAGACAGCCGACTATGGTTCGCACGGGAAATCGCAGACCCGTCTTGAGCAGCAGGTTGTACACCTGGAGCGCGCGGCTTCTCCTGGTGAGCAGCTGGAATCGCGCCTCTCCCCGCGCTCTTCCCTTCAGGACGGAATGGGCGACCATCGGCACGAGGAGCAGTGCGACGACGAGCGAGAGAAGCAGCGTCGAGATGATCGAAACGCCGACGTGCTTGCCGATGAGGCGAAGCGTGGCGACCGACGAGAAGACGAACGGGAGAAACACGGTGATCGTCGTCAGCGTCGCCGCCACTATCGAACGCCACACCTCGCGCGTGCCGTTCACCACCGCCTCGTCCCGGCCGACCCCGGCCGCCGCCTGCCGGTATATATTTTCCAGAACGACGATGCTGTTGTCGAGAAGCATCCCGATCGCCAGCGCTATGCCGATCAGAGTGAGGGTGTTGATCGATATGCCGAATGCGTAGAAGAAGTTGAACGCGGTGAATACCGAGATCGGTATGGTCAGGGCGACCACGAGCACGAGCCTGATGTTCCCGAGAAACATCCAGAGTATCGCGACCGCGAGGAGACCGCCGATCAGGGCGAGCCTGACGATCGTGTCGATATTCTCCCGTATGTACCCGGCCGAATCATGCTGCACGACCACCTCGACATCCTGCGAGCGGAGCTCCGCGTTGAGCTCGTCCACGACCGCCCGCGTCGCATTCGAGAGCGCGATCAGATTGACCTGCGACTCCCTGCTCAGGCGGACCGTGAGGGCTTCCTTGCCGTTGATCCGGCTGATCGAGCTCTCCTGCTTGACACCGAAGTATATATCGGCCACATCGCCGAGCCGCACCGGGCCACGGCCCCGCACGACGATGTTCTCCAGCTCGCGGATGTCGGCATATTCGGTGAGGACGCTGACGAAGTAGCGCCTGTCAGCGCCGGCGACATGCCCGACGAAGGTGTTGTTCTGACCGTTCCGCATGATCAGGGCCGGTATCTCCGCCGGCGTGATCCCGTGCGCGCGGCACGCCTCCTCATTGAGGATCACCTCGACGGCCCGCTCCCTCCCCCCGAAAATCTCCACCTTCGCCACGCCGTCTATGCTCTCGAGCCTGCCGAGGACCGTTTTGTCCACGATGCTCCGCACGCGGTCGAGACCTCCGCCGCCCCGCACCTGGAGCGTCATATACTCGTTTCCCCGCTCCTCCGTGTCGAACCGCACGACCTCGACGACGAGCCCCTCGGGAAGACCCGCGCGTATCTCGTTGATCTTGGCCTGAAGCTTCAGGTAGGCGTACTTCATCCCCGTGTTCTGGTTGTAATAGACCCACACCGATCCCGACCGCTGCCGCGCTATCGATTCGATCCGCTCTATGTCGGAAAGGCCGCCGATCGCGCCCTCGATCGGTATGATCGCCCTGTTTTCCAGGTAATCGGGCTCGGTCTCCTGGTTACTCGCCACGAAGACGACGAGCAGCGGCAGTTCCGCGTTGGGGAGAAGCTCGGTGGGGAGCTGGCGGTACGAAACGTACCCGAGGAGCGTCAGCCCGATGAAGAGCATCGCTATGAGGGTCTTGCGGTTGATGACAAGGGTGAACATGGCAGATCACATCGCGTGGAGCGGGTCCGGAAATCCCGCGCGTCCGCGCTTTCCCTCCCGTCCGAGTCTACGTTCCATCCCGGACACCCCCCACGCGATCGAGCACATAGTACACGCACGGAATGACGAAGAGGGTGAGGACGGTCGAGGTGACGAGTCCCCCGATCACCGCCAGGGCCATTGGCGCGCGGAGTGATGCCCCCTCGCCGAATCCGAACGTCAGCGGCAGAAGGGCCAGGATCGTCGTGATGCTCGTCATGATGATAGGACGGATGCGCCGCTGCCCCGCCCGCTTGATCGCGTCGATGAGCGGGATCTGCCCGCGTCTCAGCTGATTGATCGCGTCGACGAGGATGATCGAATCGTTCACGGCGATCCCGACGAGCATGATGATGCCGATGTACGCCATGATATTGAAAGATCTGCCGAGAACGAAAAAGATGAAAACGGCCCCCACGACTGCGAGCGGTATCGTCAGAATTATCGTGAAGGGATGGATCAGCGACTCGAACTGGGAGGCGAGCACCATGTAGACCAGTACGATCGATAGGATAAGGGCGAATTGAAGGCTGCGGAAGGATTCCTCACGGCGCCGCTCCTCTCCCGTCACCTCGATCCGGTAATCGGGCGGGGCATCGATCGCCGCGAGGCCGCCCTCTATCCGGCGCACGAGCCGGTCGAACGGCTCGTCTCCTCGGGTGTGGGCCGTGACCAGCCCGACGCGCACCTGGTTGGTCCGGCTGATCTCCTTGGGGGCATAGCCGGTGCGGATCCGGGCGATCTCATCCAGCGGCACCTCCCGCTCGCCGCTCGTGATGGCGATGTCATCGAGCTGGCCGAGGCCTATCTCGGGCAGGCGGAGACTGATCTCCATGCGCTCTCCCTCGCGCTCCCAGTACCCTACCGATTTGCCCATCAGCTTGTCCTCGAGCTGGCTTCCGATCTGGCCCACGCCGATACCGTACAGACCGGCCCTGAGGCGATCGACGACGATTTCGACCTGCGGCCGCCCCTCCTCGAAGCTCGTCTCGATGTTGAAGAGCCCGTCCATCGCGGCGAGCCGCTGCTTGACCCGGCCGGCGAGATCCTCGAGCACCTCGAGATCCTCCCCCCTGATCTCGATCGTGATCGGCGCCGATTCCGTACCCAGTGTCGCCTGGAGCGCCGACTGATCCTGGACGAAGCGGCTTTCGAGATCGGGTACGCCTGCGAGGATCGTGCTCAGTGATGCTATGACGCGCTCCGCCGAGACGCCCCGCTCCCTGCGCAGCGTGATCTCGATCCGGGCGGTGTTCTCGTCGCGAAAGAATGCGCTCTCGGCCGATCCCATGCGCCTGAGCGAGCCGACCTGCGTGTATATGGTCTCGATCCGCTCACCGAGCGCTTCCCTCACGGTGCGTTCGATCCCTGATACGGTTCCCTCCGTGCGCTGAAGCCGCGTGCCCTCGGGAAGACTGATATCGATCGCGAACCGGTCGATATCGGTGCTCGGTACGAACTCGCTCCCCACCACCGGGATCAACGCGGCGGCGATGGCGACGAGCACGGCGGCCGCCCCTATCACGGTCCACCGCCGCTCGACGATCCGCGGAAGGGCCCGCGCGTACCAGCCGAACCGTATCGACCGGACCTCCCGGGGCTTCCCGTGCCTGAGCAGCCGATGGCTCAGCATCGGGATGACGAGAATCGCCACGAAGAGCGAGGAGAGGAGCGAGAACGCCACCGTCCATGCCTGATCCTTGAACAGCTCTCCCGCCGCGCCGTGGAGGTAGACGATCGGCAGAAACACCACGATCGTGGTGATCGTCGATGCCGTTATCGCGCCCCCGACCTGGGCGGTTCCCTCGATGGCCGCCTCGCGAATCCCGGTACCCGCCTCGATATTCCGGAGAATGCTCTCCACCACGACGATTGCGTTGTCGACGAGCATCCCCGCCCCCAGTGCGAGGCCGCCGAGTGTCATCACGTTCAGCGTCAGCCCGTTGAAATACATCAGGTTGAATGTCGCAACAACGGAGATCGGTATCGCGATGCTGATGATCGCGGTGGTACCAAGCCGCCGCAGGAATACGTACAGAATCAGAACGGCAAGCAGAACGCCCCAGAGCGCTGTCTGCTTCACCTCGTTTATCGCGCCGGTGATGAACCGGCCGTGGTCGCGGACGACGGATATCTCGTATCCGGGAAGCGCCCGCCGTATCTTTTCAAGGGCCGTGCCGAGATCGCTCGACGCCCGCACGGTGTTGTACCTCGTTTCCTTGAACACATCGAGACCGAGACACCGCTTCCCGTCGATCCGCACGATGCTCTCCGGCTCCTTGTTCCGGTACTCGACCGTCGCGATGTCCTTCAGGAATATCGGCACCTGCTCCGTCCGTGACTGCTCCGCCTGCCCGGGGACTTCGTCCCCGCTCCGGTACGCGACGACGACACCCTCGATTTCCTCGATCGACCGGAAGATTCCCACGCCCTTCACGATATACTTTCTGCCCATCTCCTCGATCGATCCACCCGATGCATCCTCGCTGAGGTCCCTGACCTTTCCGGCGATGATCTCGGGGGTCAGCCCGTATGCTTCGAGGAGGTACTCGTCGGTCTCGATGACGACCTCCCGCTGCTCCTCTCCCGCGAGCTCGACCTCGGCGATCCCCTCGAGCCGTATCAGCTCGTTGCGGATGTAGTTCTCCGCGATCCTCCGCAGCTCGTTCATATCGTCGATTTCCGGGTGTGAGAGGCCGAGGGAGACGATCGGCTCGGCGTTCGGATCGTGCTGCGTGATGACGAGCTCATCGATTTCGAGATACTGCCGGTACCGCTCGAGCGCCTTCTGGAGATACAGAAACGCCTCGTCCATATCGGTGTTCCACCGGTACTCGACGGTGATCTGCGCCGAACCGACTCGTGATACCGATGAGACCTGCGCGACGTTCCGCTGCCGTATCGCCTGTGACTCGATCGGCTCGACATACACGCGCTCTATCTCCTCCGGCGGCCTGTCACCCGCCGTGAGCTCGATGAAGAGCCGGGGTGTGTTGAGATCGGGGAAAAGATCGACGCCGAGACGGCGGAATGATATGAATCCGAGCAGCAGAATCGCCATGATGACCATGACGACGGCCACGGGATGGCGCAGGGAGAATTCAGCGAGCCTCTTCATCAATCGCCCCTTCGGAGACTACCTGACGATCTTCACCTTGGCGCGGTCGCGCAGTGTCTCGTATCCTTCGACGACGAGGCGCTCGTTCTCGGCGAGGCCCTCGAGCACCTCCACGGCGTCGGGATTCTCCAGGCCGGTCGTGATCACGCGCTCCCGGGCGGTGCCCCGTTCGACGATGAATACGACCTTGCCCTTCCGTTTCGCCAGAATGATCTCCTTCGGCACCACGACGGCACTGTCCCTGCGCGCCACGATGATCTCCGCCTTGACGAACATCCCGGGCCTGAACAGCCATTCGGGATTATCAATATAGATCGACGCGGTGAAGGAGCGTGAATCGGGATCGAGGGCGGGGGATACCTGCGTCACCCTGCCCTTCAGTGTCTCGTC
>CBFCXB010000045.1:0-10649 GCA_965601905.1 uncultured bacterium
GATCGTTACCCGTTCCGCGCCCGCTACGGTTACCTTCTCCTCTGCGATCGATTTCGCCTCGGTGATTTTGAGATCGGCCACAATTCACTCCTTTCGATGGAACGGGTACCCTGGCGACCGCGTGCGGCCGTGCGCAGAATATGTTTTCCACTTCGAACGGTGCGTCAGTAGTCCCCGTCACACGATGGATGCTGCAAGGATACGGCACGGTATTCCAACGTGACAAGCAGTTTTCCCCGCTCTCGGCGCTTGACAGCACTCCCTTGCAATGTCTAAGGTTGACATTAGTCGAGAAGTGTTGAATCCGCGAGGTGCTATGTGAAACGGCTTCTCTTCGTGTGCACCGGCAATTCGTGCCGGAGCCCGATGGCCGAGGCGATATTCAAGACGAAGATGCCGGCCGGATGGGCTTCGCACGTGGAGGTATCGTCCGCGGGGACCGCGGCGTGGGAGAATCAGCCCGCCTCGTGTCTCGCCGTGGATGTGCTGGAGGGGGATGGAATCGATTGTTCCGCGCACCGCGCGCGGCTCCTTACGCGGGAAATGGTCGAGGAAGCGGATATCGTAGTCGTGATGGAGAATCGACACAGGGAGAGAATCGGTCTGCTCGCTCCCGAAACGGATACACCGGTCGTGGTTTTGGGGGAACTCGGGGAGGGGAGGGATTCGCCGGACATCGATGACCCGATCGGCGGTGACAGGGCCATGTACGAGCGAACCAGAGACGAACTCAACGTTCTCGTCGATCGGCTGATCGATTATTGTGCCGATTTATTTGATCTTAAGAAATGACCGGTCAATGCGTTACGAGGTCGGGGGCCTTTCAGCGCGTCTAGCCGGCGGCCTTCAACCTTTTCAGATTTTTTGCATTTTTTCTGTGAAAGGTGAAAATTCTGGTTGCTCCCTTTTTAAAGCATCACTATAATGGCTTATGGTTATACATGTATGATCTGTTCGCGCACGATGCGAGCGGAAGAAGGTATTGTTACACCCTAAGGGCAGTGCAAAAGGAGAGGCGTAATGCCACTGGAGAAAAGTAAGAAGATATGGATGGATGGGAAGTTCGTCAACTGGGACGATGCCACGCTTCATGTGTGCTCGCACGTCGTACACTACGGCACGGCCGTATTCGAGGGAATCCGGTGCTACAAGACCAAGAAGGGCTCCGCGATATTCCGTCTCGAACCTCATATCAAACGCCTGTACAACTCCTCGAAGATGTACCGCATGGATTATGATATGCCGATCGAGGATTACATGAAGGCCTGTATCGAGACGATCAAGATCAATGAGATGGAAGAATGTTATATCAGGCCCGTTGTCTACCGCGGATACTACGAGCTGGGTGTGAATCCCCTGAACAATCCGATAAACTCGTTTATCGTCGTGTGGAAGTGGGGTAAGTACCTGGGACCCGAGGCGCTCGAGCAGGGAGTCGATGTCTGCGTGTCGAGCTGGAACCGGATCGCGCCCAATACGCTGCCCGCCCTGGCCAAGACGGGGGCCAACTACATGAATTCGCAGCTCATAAAGATGGAGGCGCTCCTGAACGGTTTCTCCGAGGGGATCGCCCTCGACACGAACGGGTACGTGAGCGAGGGAAGCGGTGAGAACCTGTTCCTCATCATGAACGGCAAGATGTACACGACCCCGCTGGGGGCCAGCATCCTGCCGGGAATCACGCGCGACACGGTGTTCGTGATCGCCAAAGAACTGGGAATCGAGCTCGTCGAGCAGCTTATTCCGCGCGAGATGCTCTACATAGCGGACGAGCTGTTCTTCACCGGAACGGCCGCGGAGATATCGCCGATACGGAGTGTCGACAAGATCAAGATCGGTGAAGGAAAGCGCGGTCCGGTAACGGAGAAGCTACAGGATGTCTTCTTCAAGTATATCAACGCCGAGGTGAAGGACAGATACAATTGGCTGACCTTCATCAAGTAGCGTACGATCCCGGATATCCGCGGTGTGCATCCACGGATCCGGTGATACGGAGTGGTAGTTCGATATCAGCTTGAATGTATTGATTGAAGTCTCCTGACGCGCGGATCGTAGGAGCGGCCCGCCGTCGGGAGAGCGAAGCACGAGGAGGATGCCGTGCGAATCGCAGTAGGATCCGATCACCGAGGCTTTCAGCTCAAGGAACGCCTCAAGAAGATGCTGGCCGATGGCGGCCACGAGGTGTTCGATGCGGGGTGCGCCGGAACGGAATCGGTCGACTATCCGGACTATGCCTTCCCCGTTGCCGAGCGGGTGGCCGCCGGGGATGCCGACCGGGGCATTCTCGTGTGCGGCAGCGGTATCGGGATGTCGATCGCGGCCAACAAGGTGAAACGGGTGCGCGCCGCCCTGTGCAGGTCGACGGACGACGCCAGGATGACCCGCGAGCACAACGATTCGAATGTGCTCGCCCTTTCCGAGCGCAGCATGGAAGATGCCGACCTGGAAAAACTCGTCACGGTCTGGCTCGAGACGGAGTTTCAGGGGGAGCGCCACAAGAGGCGCATCGACAAGATATACGCGTACGAACGCGCCCGTGACGTCGAGCCGGGCGATTACGTGTCGTGCTGAAGGTCGCAGTAAACGAGGATTCATGCCCTCTCGCGGGTGGCGAGCGCCGCCGCCAGAGGCCGCCGCATCCCGAGTAACGTTATATCTGAAACAGGTGAGGCGTGAAAGATGTTTGAAGAGAATCTATTTCCGTACCTCGAGAAGACCGATCCCGAGATCATGGAGGCGTTCCGGGGGGAGATCACCCGTCAGCAGGGTCAGCTCGAGATGATCGCGAGCGAGAACTTCGCCAGCAAGGCCGTGCTGGCCGCGCTCAGCAACCCGATGCAGAACAAGTACGCCGAGGGGTATCCCCGCAAGCGCTATTACGGCGGGTGCACATTCGTCGATAGAGCCGAGGAGCTGGCCCGTGAGCGGGCCAAGGAGCTGTTCGGCGCCGAGCACGCCAACGTGCAGCCCCATTCGGGAACGCAGGCCAACATCACGGCGTACCTCGCGTTCCTGAAACCGGGCGACACCATCATGGGTATGAGCCTCTCGCACGGCGGGCACCTCTCCCACGGCCACCCGGTGAACTTCTCGGGCATGTTCTTCAATGTCGAGCACTACGAGGTCGACCGCGAGACGAAGATGCTGAATTACGACTCCCTCGAGCGCCAGGCGCGTGAGGTAAAACCGAAGCTCATCGTCACCGGCGCGAGCGCGTACCCGCGGGCATGGGATTTCGAGCGGCTGCGCGGCATCTGCGACGCGGTGGGGGCCTACCTGATGGTCGATATCGCGCACATCGCCGGTCTCGTCGCGGCGGGCATTCATCCCGATCCCGTACCGTACGCCGACGTGGTGACCTCGACGACGCACAAGACGCTCCGGGGGCCGCGCGGCGGATTGATCCTCTGCCCGGAGAAGTACGCGAAGGAAGTCGACAAACTGAATTTTCCCGGTACGCAGGGTGGGCCGTTCATGCACGTCATCGCCGCCAAGGCGGTCTGTTTCAAGGAAGCGATGACCGACGAGTTCAAGGCCTACCAGCGTCAGATCGTCGCGAACGCGAAAAAACTCGCCGCGGTGATCATGGAGCACGGTTACGACGTCGTGAGCGGCGGCACCGACACACACCTCTTCCTCGTCGATCTCTCGGCCAAGGATCTCACCGGAAAGGCCGCCGAAAAGGCCCTCGAGAGGGCCGGCATGACGGTCAACAAGAATACCGTTCCGTTCGACGAGAAGAGCCCGTTCGTTACCTCGGGCATCCGCGTCGGCACACCCGCCCTGACGACGCGGGGCATGAAGGAACCGGAGATGGAGGAGATCGGCCGGTTGATGGCGCGGGTTCTCGGCAATCTCGCCGACGATGCCGTTATCGCCGAGGTGCGCGAGGCGGCCGCCGACCTTGCCGCTCGGTTTCCCCTCTACTAACAGGTTGGGCCGATGCGCGATGAATAGTCGCTATGATGCATGACGCCGTGATGAATGGTATGGACACACGGAACGCGGATAGCACGGACAACAGACCGAGCTGGGACGAGTACTTCATGAAGATCACCCGGCTCGTCGCGGAGCGATCGACATGCCTGCGCCGCAAGGTGGGCGCGATCATCGTCAAGGACAAGCGCATCATATCGACCGGATACAACGGTGCGCCCCGGGGGATCGCCCACTGTCTCGATATCGGCTGCATGCGCGAGAAGATGGGGATTCCCTCGGGGGAACGGCATGAACTGTGCCGCGGCGCCCACGCCGAACAGAACGCAATCATCCAGGCCGCAAGCTCCGGCTCCATTATGGACGGGGCGACGATGTACTGCACCACGGCTCCCTGTTCCACCTGCACCAAGATGATCATCAACGCCGGTATCAGGCGCCTCGTCCTGGGGGGGGCCTATCCCGACAAGCTCGGCGAGGAGCTGGTGAACGAAGCGGGGATCGGGACGGTTTACATCGACGTGATCGAATCCGAGACGGAACGCTGAATGGGAGGAGCACCATGCGCTGTCCCGCCTGTGATCACGAGGAGGACAAGGTCGTCGATAGCCGCGCGACCAAGGAGAATTCCGCGGTGCGCCGCCGCCGCGAATGCCTGAAGTGCGGGCACCGTTTCACCACCTACGAATACATCGAGCACACACCGGTCATGGTGGTGAAAAAGGATGGCAAGAGAGAGCACTACAGCAGGGAAAAGATCCTGAACGGGCTGCTGCGCGCCTGCGAGAAGCGCCCCGTGTCGATGGAGACGCTCGAGAAACTCGTCGACGAGGTCGAACGCGCCGTCTCGAACCGCGTCAGAGACGAGATACCGACCAAGGAGATCGGCAAGGAGATCATGAAACGCCTCGCTGCGATAGATCAGGTCGCCTACGTACGCTTCGCGTCGGTCTACCGCGAATTCAAGGATGTTTCCCAGTTCATGTCAGAGCTGCGAAATCTGCTTGAGAAAAAGGAGTAGACGGTTATCTTTGATTGCTACCGGTGCTTGGAGGGAAACACGGAGAGGAGAACGCAATGAGCACGATGAAGCGAATGAGCCGGAACGCTCGTTACATGTGGATTCTCGCCTGCTGTTGTGCCGCCGTAGCGGCCGTCCCCGGCATCCTCCCCGGGGAACAAAAGAAAGAGGCGAATCTCTCGTTCTCCATGCCCGAGGGAACGGCGCTGCAATACAAGACCTCGTGGGCCATGGAGTATAATTACATGGGCATGGATATTGTGCAGAACCAATCGTACGAGGTGGGGATCAAGCTGATGAAGGTCACCGAGGAGGGGAACTTCCGGCTGTCGATGGAATTTCTCGGGTCCAGCTCGAGCATGCTGGCCGATGACGATATGCAGGACTGGAAACCCCCCATGCAGCTCGAGGGGAAGAGCATCATGGTGGATGTGGCATCGAACGGGGAAGTGCTCGAAGTGAAACCGGGCGGCAATATCCCGGGCATGAGAAGTCCCAAGGAACTCGAGAATATCGCCGAGATATGGTTCATCGCGCTCCCCGACACGGTGAAGCGTGTTGGTGACTCCTGGCGCAAGGATATCGAGGAGGGCGGCGAGGCCGCGGATGGGGAGAAGACCGAACCCGATGCGAAAGGATTCGCCGATCTCACATTCAAGAAGATTGAGAAGAAGATGGGCATACCGGTGGCCGTTATAGAGATCAAGTCGAAAATCGATATCAACCAGGAGATACCAGGCGGTGTGCTGCGCGGCGAGGGCAAGGGTAAGGGTAAATATTACATCGCGATCGACGGCGGGTACATGGTTCAGGGCAAATCGGAATTCGAGATAAAGGGCAAGGTCGTCTCAGCCGACGGCAAGGAAACGGATACCGCCATCACGCGTTACTACGAGACGAAACTCAAGAAGTAGAGTGATTCGCGGTGCCGGAGGAGAGAGAGGAAAAGGATAACCAACTCAGGGCGATGGGCTTCATCGAACATCTCGAGGAGCTGCGATCGACACTCATCGCATCAATCGTGGCATTCGTCGGCGCGGGGATCGTGATCTGGTTTTTTTCCGGCCGCGTTCTCGATTTCCTGCTCGCGGGAATTCCGGTCGATAGCCTCTATTTCAACGCACCCATCGAGGCCTTCATGACCCGATTGAAGCTGAGCTTCGCGCTCGGCTTTCTCGTTTCGTTCCCCTATATCCTCTTCAGGGTCTGGTCCTTCATCTCGCCCGGACTATTCAGGAAGGAAAAGAAGTTCGTCATCCCGCTGGTCGTCTCATCGACCGCTCTCTTTTACCTCGGCGCCGTCTTCGCGTACTGGATTCTCGTCCCGGTCGTTCTGGATTTCCTCCTGCGGTTCGGCACCGAGATGCTCGAACCGCTCATCTCGGTGGGCAAGTACTTCGGATTCGTGGCGAGGCTCTGTTTCGCATTCGGGCTCGTCTTTCAACTCCCGCTCGTCATCGTGTTCCTCACCGCCATGGGAATCATCTCCGCGCGGGCCCTTCTCAGGCAATGGCGTTGGGCCATCCTCGTCATCTTTATCACCGGCGCGGTATTGACGCCCCCCGATCCGGCATCCCAGCTACTGATGGCGCTCCCGCTCGTCTTCCTGTTCTTCGCGAGCGCGGTGCTGTCCGTTATCATCGAGCGGCGCATCAAGAAGCGGGAAGAAGATTGACCGGGTTCGATTCGAATGGCCGGATAATAATGGCAGTTAAAGCCTTTGGATGACGATATAATGAATATACCCGAATGAGTCTGGTTTTGATGGGGCGTCAATTATCTCCCTGACAAAGAATTTGCCTTTTCCCCCTGCTAATATCAGGTAAGGCATTTGAGAAATATGCGTTCCAAACGGATCGAGTCGAGTTACGTGTTCATGGCCGGACGTATGCTCAAGAATGCAGATTCCGCTTTTTCTAACACAGCTCACTCAAGCGTTAAGACACATGTCGTTCGGCATAAGCAGCAAAGGCGGCCGGCGAAGCCGGTTGGCGCGGGCCAGGCGTAAGCCAGGGCCGTGACAAAGCCTTTGGATGGTTCATGCTGTTGTTAGACATCTCCGTCCAGCACTTCGATCAGTTCATAATCTTCGGAGGGCGTTGCTTCACCCGTGATGCAGGTGAAACATGCAAGTCCAGCCATCGCCGAACCAATCGCCCACGGCTTTTCACCGCACGCACAGCGTTGCCCAGCCTTGATTAGGTCGAGCATTCCTTGGAGACGATCCCGCAAATCCACCGCAGAATCACCCGAATTGGCTTTGACGTACAATTGGACGTAATCATCCAATCCTATCGGGATGAAAGACAAGGATTCCTCCTTTAATATGTCTGACCAGAATTCTCATCCACACGTTACCCATCTGATCTACCAACACCGGCATTATTGTAGCGCCTACTTAATCTGTCCTGATTTTGGCTTCGTAATTACGTGACACGTCATCCGATTCTTTCATAAGGCTGTAACGTAATTTCTGCTTGATCAGGAGGACAAAACTAAATGGACGCTGCACGTGTCAAAAAGCACCTTCATAGATATTTCTCCTCAAGGTGCCGTTTATATTCTCTTGTGTGAATAGAAGAATTCTTCAACAATCCGCGTAGCGCTTTTACCTTCGGTGATATACTAGGCTTTTCATCCTTCGATGTTTGACCTAACAGTGTAAAGAAATCGGCAACGAGTTGGGAAACTGATTTTCCGGATCGTCTGGCATATTTTTTTGCTCGGTTTATGAGCCGTTCATCCATCCTAAGAGTCAGTTTTGTGGCCATTGTATTACCTCTCCGATAGACGTACAATATCCTTACCTAGGATACGTCTAATAGAGTGCCGTGTCAAACCAAACAATCTGTATAACGTTTCAGCATCAGATGCGGCGGACGCCATTCCTTAGTTTAGATTATCATATATGGTGCGGGCGGACGCCGTCAGCCTGCATGCTGAAGTTAAAATATGCTTTCTAGACAAAAACATGTCAATTTCTCAACTTTGCCCCATTCAACGCAAGCGTGCATGTTTCTGCAACGAGGACATAGTGCCGTAATTTCATGTTTGCCTATATCGAGTGTGCCATTTCTCTCATGCAAATCTAAAAGCTCTTTGAGATATTTTCCCGCTACCAAGCGATGCAAGTGATCCTTTTTCTTGAGACCGAGCCACTCGTATATTCCTTTGTCACAACGAGAAACATTGCAAGTTTGACAGGACCATACCATGTTGTTGGCATCGTCACTGCCGCCGCGGCTCCTCGGTATGAGATGGTCGCGTTGAAGATCCATATTGGTGCCGCAAAAAACACATAGTCGTGGCAATTCCGCTTCTTTTTCCCATTCACGATTTGTACCGGAAAGCGTTATTATGCCGTCTCGCAAAGCCTTGAACCTGTCAGTAATAAAGCCATAATTTAGCTGTCCGTTGAATACAGTGCGAGACATGAGTTTCGCATATTCGTATAAAAGCTCTTCGCGGATGGTTCCTACATATCGAGGAGGCATGTTACACCTTCATGCACGTGTATTCTAACGTTCAGTATCAACTGCGGACGAGAAGGCGCAGTTCCTGCTCTTCTATAACCATGACACCGATGATCCGCCTGTTGAATGCACAATTAGAAAATTTAATAAATTATCTTTAACAGCGTTTCCGACCATGGACATCTGTCTTTATGATGCGTCACCCCCCCCTGTACCCTATAAAATCCCGGTTCAAGATCTCTTGTGTCTATCCTGAAAGTTTCAAATTTCGGCTTACCCGGCTCTAATCTCAAATTTGTCATTACTGTTGCGCACATTCTACGTTTACCTAATGTTTTCCCCTCTGGAGTAATCATTACATGATGAAAAACGCAATTGCTGGGAAATCTAAGAAGGACGGGAAATGCATCATGATTAATGACAATTATTTTAATTTCTACTTCTTCTCCTGCGAATACCTCGGGAGGATATACGGTGACAATCGTCTCTATTCCTGTTCGATATTCAATTCTTCTCGTATCACTGTCATAGTAACCCGTGCATCCAAAAAAGGGACAAAGGAATAATATTATTGATAGTAACAAAGCAACCATACTATCTCACAACAGTTGCGGTATTTCTAACGGCGCGACGGCGCCGGGCAGACAGCGGATGGTAATACGCAGCGCCGATGCCGCGGCGCTGAGCCGCACCATCCTTCAAATCACTCCTTCTTTTATCCAACATATAATTGATCCATCATCGCAAGAGTCCGGCGCGAAGCGGCCGCGCCATCGAAATTGCTCAGCCGCCGGGCGATATCCCGGTCGGCAGCAGCGGGTGTTAGGCGGTAGTCCAATTACTAATACCAATTCGATCCTCCAACTGAATACCGTTGCTAGTCAGTTGTCTGCGCAGAGATTGCTTCTCGAATGAGCCGTAGAACATCATCGGGTTGGCGCGTCGAAAAGGAAATGTCCCTCACGGGTCCCGCCCTTCTCGTAAGCGCGATCACAATCCTGGGATATTCTAGAAAATTAAACGAGGCGCGGTATCTCTTGCGAACGCTCATGAAGTGTATCCCAGCTCCTCCCATTCTCACCAACACAGGTATGTCATCAAGACGACATTCTTCGATGTTATCCATAGGCACTGTCCAAGTGAAGATACCAAATGTAAGCTTCAGAAAATCCGGAGCAATACGAATAACGAGCGTCCTATAATTCACCGAGTAAAAAACAAAGAACCCGAAAAGACAGAAGAAAGCAACAGCAAGAATATCCAGACCAGCTGAATTCACGCGCCAGATCAGTAACACGAAAAAGAGAATCGTGAGCGAAATAAAGAGGGCTTCTGTGCCATTCGAAGAAACGCTCTCGTCGTAAATTGGGTTGTCGTTCGTGATCATTTCTTTGTCTATGAAGCTATCCACTCAAATCCAAAACAACCAGATCATCTACTGCACTAATGCCGCCTAACGGTCACGCTCGGCGGCACGCGTCAGCGTGTCCGTTGCAGCGTGTTGTTCGCGAATCATTTCAAAAGCCTTGCAAGTAAAATGTCTTCAACGTTTCGACGCCCGTCGATGACAGAAACGACAAACACCTTTTTCTCCTCGATCCTGTAAATCACCCTCCAAGGTTTGATCACGATTTCGCGGTAGCGTGATATGCCTTGCTTCAGCAGTTCGGGAACGATGCGGCCTCGCCTGGGGGAATGATCCAGTTTGGCCGTGCTGGCCTTGATCTTGTACAGGATTTCCAGGGCGATCCTTGGATCGTCTTCAGCAATGAACCCGACGATTCCGAGGAGATCGTTCTCAGCCACGGCGGCCCAAAGGATCTCTAAGGATTCTTTCATTTCTTGCCAATCGCCTTCTCGATTCTTGAAAAGACATCATCCTGAGGTCTGACTTTACCTTTGCGGATCTCTTCCTCTCCTTGGGAAATCAGCTTCAGAAGCCCAAGGGCATTTCTCATGCTCTCGTAGCTTTGAGGATCTTGAAGAACCGCCCTGGGTTCGCCGTTCTGGGTGATGATGACCGGCCGCTGGGTCTCGTTCACCTGCTTTAGCAGGTCCGCTGCCCTTGATTTCAGATACGTGATGGGTCGGATGTCATTTTCAATATTCATGATCGGCACCCCTCTATTATTAAATGATACCACCTGTCTTTATATAATACCATATTCGGTCCGATCGTCAAGGGGTTGTTCCAGATTTCGCGAACGTTTCGCTTCAGC
>CBFCXB010000046.1:0-10603 GCA_965601905.1 uncultured bacterium
ATATTCTCAAGCGGATCGATGAGGAAGCGGAGGCGCAGATTCGGGAGAAACTCGATGAGGCCCGGCGCAAGGCGGACTCGGTGCAGGGCGAGTACGCCGGGAGGGCCGAACGGCTCGAGGCGGAGATGCGGCTGCGGGCCGAGAAGCGGGCGCGCGAGCAGCAGCGACGCCTCATCGTAAGCGAGCAGCTCGAGATCCGGAAGGCACTTCTCTCAAAGAAGCATAGGGTACTGGACGCTCTCTACGAGAAGGCGCTCCGGCGGATCGAGGAGCTTCCCCGGGACCGGTACCGGAACATCGTCAAATCGCTTATTATCGAGAGGGCCGTCTCGGGCGCCGAGGAGATCGTTGTTGCCTCGAAGCACCGCAATCTGTTCGGCGATACATTTCTCGCGGAGCTCAACGGGGCCTATCCCGGTGGGGGCGAATTCACCATCGCCGCCGAGGCGGGCGATTTCGGGTGGGGTGTCGTGTTGCGGGAAGGCAGGCGGGTCATCGATCTGACACTTGAGGTGCTCTTCGAGCAGCTTCGCGAGCGGATCGAACCGGAGATAGCAGCATTGATGTTTCCCGCCGGAGGGGGCCAGGGGAAGGATTGACCGTGGATTATACCTATGCGGTCGCCAGACTTCGTGCAATCGAAGCCGCAATGCCGGACAGGGCGTGGTTCCAGCGGCTGGCCAGGACGCCTGAAGATGGTATCCTCACCGTCTTGAAGGAGCATTATCCCGCATTCGAGGGGATAACCTCCATCGCCGAGTTCGAGCAGGGCATCGAGGCGGAGCGGCTGGGCGTTCTCGAGCTCGTCACCACCCTCGCGCCAGAGGTCCGCGTTCGCGAATTTTTCCGGGCCCGCTACGATTTCGATAATCTCGTGCATACATGGAAGGCCTTGAAGCTGGGGAGGAAACCGGCGCTTGTGCCATTCGGGCTCGTCGATACGGAACTGATCAAAGAAGCCGTTCGAGACGAGAAGCGGGGCGATCTTCCCGACTACCTCGGCGATCTCCTCGAGCGGATCGCAGCGCTGGGAGACGGCGGTGTGCTCACGGAGGCCGCATTCACGGCGGAGCGGGCGAAGTGGCGCTTCCTCCATTCGATAGCGCCGGGGGCGATGGCGGAAGAATATGTACGCACCAAGATAGACCTCGCGAATATAAAGAATGCCGTCAGGATGTTGCGCAGTGAACTCCGGCGCACCGAACGTGAGACGGTCTGGCTGGAGGGGGGCGGGATAGAAGCGCAGCGGTGGCAGTCGCTCACGAGAGAGGGCGAAGAGGAGATCATGAAGTTGCTCGAGACGACGAACTACCGCGGTCTCCTGCGTCTCGGCCTCGAACGCGGGATGCCGCTCTGGAGACTCGAGCCGCTTCTCCGGGCGCTGCTCTTCGAGCGTCTCGAGCCGAGCCGGTACCGGTTTTTCGATATTTCGCCGATTCTCTATCATGTCGAACTTCACGAGCGAAACGAACGGCTCCTTCGTGCGGTCATCGTCGGCCAGATGAACGGGCTGCCGGAGGATATGATTCTGGAGAAGATCGACGTACTTATCCCGTCCTAAGGAGAGGAGACGACGACACGTGTCACGGAGCATCGCAGTCATTGGACATTACGATTCGATAGAGTACTTCAGGATCCTCGGATGCGAGACGTATGAAACGGAGGGCGGGGAACTGACCGAGGAGAAGTTCCTCGAGGTCGTCGGGCGACGGTTCAAGATCATTCTCGTCACGGAGGAAGTATTCCACCAGTACAAGAAAATCATCCGTAAACGTACGCAACGCACGTTTCCCGTGGTGAGCATCATCCCGGACGTGCGGGGAGCGGTCTGGACCGAGAAGGGTCTCGCCTCCGAGGGCGTCGGGTTCGAGGAGTTGAGGACCGCCGTCGTCAGAGCGGTCGGTCAGGATATCGCAAGTGTAGATGAGGAGTGAGCGTTCGGGCGTGTGGAGTGGATAAGAGATAGAATGTTGATGCCGATATGCCGCGAGCACGTGGAGAGAGAAAGCGCGAAGACGAAGGAGACGAAACGATAATGGATGCTGGAAGGATCGTAAAGGTTTCGGGTCCCCTGATCGTTGCGGAGGGGATGGGAGAGGCCAAGATGTTCGAGGTTGCGCGGGTCAGCGACAAGAAGCTGATCGGCGAGATCATCGAGCTCCACGGGGACCAGGCGTATATTCAAGTGTACGAGAACACGTCGGGGCTCGGCCCCGGCGAGGAGGTTCAATCGACGGGCCTTCCGCTGAGCATCGAGCTCGGGCCGGGTCTGCTGCAATCGATCTATGACGGCATCCAGCGTCCCCTGAACGTGATATACAGGGAGGAGGGGCACTACATCACCCGTGGTGTCGATGTGCCAGGACTCGATCGTGAGCGGAAGTGGGCGTTCGTGCCGAACGGGGAACTGAAAGTAGGCGCCGAGGTGCAGGCCGGCGATATTCTCGGCGAGATCGAGGAAACCGATCTCATCGTTCACAGGGTACTCGTCCCACCGAACATCAAGAAGGGGACGCTCAAGCGAAAGCCGGAGAAGGGCAGCTACCGGATCGAGGAAACGATCGCCGAGATCGAAACGAAAAGCGGCACCGAGGAGCTGCATCTGTATCACCGCTGGCCGGTCCGCACACCGCGTCCCGTAGTCAAGAAACTGGTGCCCTACAAGCCGCTCGTTACGGGACAGCGTGTGATCGATACCTTTTTCCCCGTCGGCCAGGGGGGAACAGCCACGGTTCCCGGTCCCTTCGGCGCGGGGAAGACGGTCATACAGCACCAGCTCGCGAAATGGTCGAACGCCGATATCATCGTTTACATCGGGTGCGGGGAGCGGGGCAACGAGATGACCGATGTGCTCCAGGAGTTTCCCGAGCTGGTCGATCCGGCGAGCGGCCGTCCCCTCATGGAGCGGACCGTTCTCATCGCCAACACCTCCAATATGCCCGTTGCAGCACGGGAGGCCTCGGTGTACACGGGGATCACGATGGCCGAGTACTTCAGGGATATGGGGTACAGTGTGGCCGTGATGGCCGATTCCACCTCGCGCTGGGCCGAGGCGATGCGCGAGATGTCGGGCCGGCTCGAGGAGATGCCCGGTGAGGAAGGGTATCCCGCCTACCTACCGTCCCGCATCGCCGGTTTCTACGAGCGTGCGGGGCGTACCGTCTGTCTCGGGAGCGACGAACGCATCGGAACCCTGAGCGTCATCGGCGCGGTATCACCGCCCGGAGGCGACCTGTCCGACCCCGTCGTCCAGGCGACCCTCAAGGTCGTCAAGGTCTTCTGGTCCCTCGAGGACCAGCTCGCCTTCGAGCGGCACTTTCCGGCGATCGGATGGCTCTCGAGTTATTCACTCTATCACGACAATCTGGCCGATTTTTTCCGGGACGAGATTGCGGATAATTGGGAAGAGCTGCGTACCGAGGCGATGGGCCTGCTGCAGAAGGAATCGGAGCTCAACGAGCTCGTGCGCCTCGTCGGCGTCGATTCGCTCTCCTCGCAGGATCGCGTCGTCCTTGCGACGACGAAGGAGATACGCGAGGATTTCCTCCACCAGTCGGCCTTCGACCCGGATGATGCGTTTACGAAGCTTTCCAAACAATACCGGATGGTCGATGCTATCATCGAGCTTTACCACGCCTCCCTGCGGGCGCTCGAACGGGACGCGCCGCTCAGAAAACTCCTCGAGCTCGAGGTCCGTGAAAAGATATCACGTATGCGGTTGATTCCCGAAGACACGATGGAACGGTTCGATGAGATACTCGACGATATCAAGGGCCAGATCGAGGAATGTTGCGCGGAAAGCCGGCGTGGGGATGAGGAACAGGATGCACGCTCGGCGTGAGAGATGAAAAGAGGATCCGAATGGTAACTGAATATTCAACGATAAGCGAGGTCGCCGGTCCGCTGATTCTGCTCGACGGCGTCGATCACGCCACGTACGAAGAGCTCGTCGAGGTGGAGCTTCCCACGGGCGAGCTTCGCCGGGGGCAGGTTCTCGAGGTCGACCGCGAGAAGGTGCTGATCCAGCTCTTCGAGGGAACGAGGGGGGTCGATGTCGCCGCGACCAAGGTGCGATTTCTCGGCAGGGGGCTCGAGCTGGCCGTGTCCCCCGATATCCTCGGCAGGGTCTTCAACGGGCTCGGCATGCCGATCGACGAGGGTCCGCGGATAATCCCTGAGAAAAAACTCGATATCAACGGGAGCCCGATCAATCCGTACGCGCGTATCTACCCGAAGGAGTTCATCCAGACGGGCATCTCAGCGATCGACGGGCTCAACACGCTGGTCCGCGGGCAGAAACTGCCCATCTTCTCGGGATTCGGGCTTCCGCACTCGGAGCTCGCCGCGCAGATCGCCCGTCAGGCTACGGTGCCGGGCGCCGAGTCGGCGTTCGCCATCGTGTTTGCCGCCATGGGGATCACGTTCGAGGAGGCGAATTACTTTATCCGGGACTTCCAGGAGACGGGCGCGATGGAGCGCGTCGTGCTCTTCATCAATCTTGCGAACGATCCCACGATCGAGCGTATCGCCACGCCGCGGGCGGCCCTGACCGCCGCCGAGTACCTCGCGTTCGAGCGCGGCATGCACGTGCTCGTGATCATGACCGATATGACCAACTACTGCGAGGCGCTCCGCGAGGTGTCGGTTGCCCGCAAGGAGATCCCCGGCCGGCGGGGGTATCCGGGCTACCTCTACACCGACCTCGCCACGATGTATGAGCGTGCGGGGCTCCTTAAGGGTGAAAAGGAGGGCGAGGTCAAGGAAGGCTCGATCACGCAAATCCCCGTTCTCTCGATGCCGGACGACGACAAGACGCATCCGATTCCCGATCTTACCGGCTATATCACCGAGGGGCAGATCATTCTCGACCGGGTGCTCCACCGCAAGGGGATCTACCCGCCGATCAACGTTCTTCCCAGTCTCTCGCGTCTCAGGGACAAGGGAATCGGCGAGGGGAGGACGCGGGAGGATCACGCTCAGATCGCCAACCAACTCTTCTCGTCATATGCGCGGAGCAAGGATGTCGAGGAACTGGCCGTGGTGCTCGGCGAGGCGGCGCTCACGGAGACCGACAGAGCCTTCATGGCGTTCGGAGAGAAGTTCGAGAGACGATTCGTCCAGCAGGCCCTCGACGAGAACCGCTCGATCGAGGACACCCTCTCGATCGGCTGGGATCTTCTCTCGGTGGTGCCGCGCTCGGAGCTGAAGCGCGTCCGTGACGAATTCGTGGAGAAGTACATGCCGGAAGACGTGAAAACGGACGGGAGCGATGAGGCGGGAGCGTCACGATGAAGCGGAAGGTCAATCCCAACAGGATGATGCTGCTGCGGCTGCGGCGCCGACTCGAGCTCGCCAGGCGCGGTCACAAGCTGCTCAAGAACAAGCAGGAAAAGCTGATGCAGAGCTTCTTTGCGCTTGTCAAGGTAACCACCCGGCTCCGGCGTGATGTCGAGCGGCGCTTCCTCGAGATCGGCGAGCGGTACCTCGAAGGACGTGCCGCCACGGATCGCCAGTCGCTCGAGGACGCACTCGAGCTCAGCACGCGGAGGGGAACACTCGGCATCGATATCAGGTATGAGATGAATGTCAAAATCCCCGCCTTTACCTTTACCATTCCCGACGGGGAACTTTCCTACACACTCCCCACAACCTCCCCGGCACTCGACGCCGCATTCCAGCAACTCTTCGAGTCGTTCCCGGACCTGCTGAAACTGACCGAGCTGGAGAACGCCCTCTTTCACATGTCCGAGGAGCTCGAGAAGACACGGCGGCGGGTCAACGCCCTGGAGTACGTCTTGGTACCAGATCTCGAGACGACGATTCGCAGTATCGAGAGCAAGCTGAGCGAGAACGAGCGCAGCACCCAGACCCGCCTCATGAAGATCAAGGACATGGTCGAGAAGAAAAGTGCATTGGTATAGTCCGGTTCCCGGTGAAATGGTGGTCGATTCCCCGGCACCATCGTCATGTACGTCTTGATACGGTGATGCCAGCGACGGATGCGCTTGACCGCCGCGCAGGTCCACGAGAGTGTTTTTCCTAACCAGAAACGCCCCGATGCGATGGGCCGTAACCCGGTTGTCGAGGCTGAGGCGCCCCATTCCATCCTTCCGGTGTAAAGGCGTTGACAATCCGTATGGCACGTTTTATGTTATAGATAGAGCTAGGGGAGCCGATAGAGACCCACACCGTACATTCTCCATTCGCCCATGATGCGCCATTGCGCACCTGCACCGGGCGTACAACCATTCCACCGCTTCGCGCGGATCGGAATGACGGAGAATGCCACCCCGATGGCGTGTTACGAAACACGATAAGGAGTGGAGCAATGGGTAAGCGCTCTCGGCACCGCCCCGGCCGTCGACCCATTCACCCCACCACTCATTTCATCCCCACGGTTCGTACCGTAGCTCCCTTCCTGTGTATCTTCGTCCTGACCTGTATCTATCCATGCATCGCCGCCGCCGCGAACCGGAATGAGGACTGGATCTCGAAGGTCAAGCGGATGGAGCGGATATGGGTATACGATGGGAGCGGCATACACAACGTCGGCAATCTCGTCATGCATGTGTGCAACTGGGGGTGTTTCGGATCCTACCCGAATTACCGGCTGCCTACCTCGGATTACCCGTCGGCGCAGTGGCCGGCGAATTCGGGCGTCGAGTACCTCTGGATCGCCGGGCTGTGGGTCGGCGCGAAGAAAGACGGCTTACCGGTCGTCTCGACCTCGGCCTACGACACCGAGTTCAGACCTGATCCGTACGACGAGAAGATGAAGATATACGAGGCGCGCGAGGGGATGCGGGGGGGCACGCGTCTGCCCGGACCGGCGGATGATGACAGGGACGGGCATATTGATGAAGACTGGTTGAACGGTGTGGACGACGACGGCGACGGCCTGTACGACGAGGATTTTGCGGCCATCGGGACGCAGATGTTTACCTGCTGGTTCATCGATGATCACCCCACCTCCGTACAGGTCTACGCCGAACATACACCACTCCATCTCCTCGTTCGTCAAGAGAGTTACCAGTGGGAGGAAAAGCAATTCTTTGATTTTGTAGGAGTCGAATATACGATCGCAAATTACGGCAAGGACGTGATCGAGGATATCTATATCGGATTTTTCGCCGACGGCGATTGCGGTCCCCGTGATGTAGACGATTATTCCCAGGACGACGGTACCGGTCTGTTTCAGGGTATCAGGTGCGCGAGGCGCGGAGTGATGGAGTTCCCCGTGCGGGTCAGTGTCGCCTATTTCTACGATGTGGACGGGGACGGTGGGCGGACGACAGGGTACTTCGGTATCCTCTTCCTCGGCCACGACAAGGATCCGCTCGGCCTGCAGGCGCCCCCTCGTGTCGGATTGACCTCGTACCAGAACTTTTCCGGCGAGGCCGAGTTCGAACACGGTGGAGATCCCAAGAACGATTTTCAGCGGTACAAGTTGATGAGCATGACGACCAAGGACCGCAATGCGCTCGTGCCCCGCGACTACCGTATGATGATGGCCACCGGCCCCTTCAAGGAGCTTCTGCCGGATGATGATATGACGCTGCAGGTCGCCTTCGTCTGCGGCGAGGGGCTCGATGGGATGCTCGATAACGCGGCGAACGCCGCCATGGTCTATTCCGGCAACTCGTTCGACATAGACGGCAACCCGATGACCGGCGTCGACGGGCGCGAGACACCCCTGTACGGTCCCGTAACGGGGATCGATCCCGACACGTGCGATACTGTTATCGAGCCCGAATCGGCGGTTCGCGGGGAGATCGTATGGGTAAACGCCGATTGTGCCGAGGAACGGGAGCTCTTCGCGAACAGCGTACTTTGCGGGGCGCACAATCTAAACTTCGCGGATTATCAGACCGGTGTGGACGGTAAGGAGCATCAGGTAAATTGGCTCGTGGGGACGCCGCCGCCGGCGCCCAAGATGCGTTTGGTGCCGCAGGATCATCAGGTGACGCTTCTCTGGGACAACTTCAGCGAGGTGACACCCGATGTGAGCACACTCGAGTACGACTTCGAAGGTTTCCGCCTGTGGCGCGCCGACGGCTGGGAGCGTCCCTTGGGAACATCGGTCCTCAGCGGACCGGGCAGGGATCTCTGGCAGCTTCTCGACGAGCGCGACATAATAAACGGGATCGGGGCCGATCGTGATTTCAAGAAGCCCTTTGAAGAGGGGGGGTGGCGTTACACCCCGTTGGGGTACCTGCCCGATCGGGACAAGATGGTCGATATGTTCGAGGAGAGCATCTACTACTTCCCGATGGACACGGTCCCCTGCCCGCCGGGGCTGACCGATCTCGAATGCGACACGCTCGAGGCCCTCGCGCGGCACAACCTCGGATTCGAGGGAGGGCGACGGTATTACAAGTACGTCGACGCGAACGTGCACAACGGGATGCACTACTTCTACGCCGTCACCGCGTTCGATCATATCTTGCTGGATGGCAAACCCATACGTCTTGGTAAGTATGGTGATCCGTCCTCCAATTTCCAGTATGTGGTGCCGCTCTCCGACACGCAGGAGGCGGAAGGCTACGACGAAGAAGAGGTTTACGTCGTGCCGAATCCGGCGACATCCGAGACGATGGCGCCGTGGCGGCTTCTGCCGAACATGGACGATCCGACAGGGATCAAGGTTGAGTTCAGGAACCTGCCGGCGTGTTTCTGCTCAGTGCGGATCTACACGGTGGCCGGCGACTTGGTGGAGGTTCTGCGCCATGACGGCGGGAGCGGCCATGGAACACTGATGTGGGACCTGGTGTCGAGAAATGGGCAGAATGTCGCCAGCGGCGTTTACCTCTTCGTCGTCGATCCCGATGGTAACGGATTCTCAAAAACGGTGGGAAAATTCGTTGTAATTCGCTGAGAAAGGCGGCAGTGTGAAGTTCTGTAGGCCCACTCATAGAATTTTAACGAAGGGGGGCAAATTTATTGACACCCAGAGGGAGGGAACATATATTATTAAAAGGAGAGTTATGGAGAAGTGAGAGAGACCCACACCTGACACTTTCTTCCGATCCGCTTTCTTGAATTCGGAAGAAAAGCCTCGATGAATACTGTGTGAAAGGCAAGGAGTTTGGCGATGAAACCCCGCTCTCAATATACGATCTCGATATACATATCCGTTGTGTTGCTCATTCTGTTTGTTCTCGCGGGCGATGTGGCGGCTCAGACAGGGAGAATTACGGGCAAGGTGACCAGCGCCTCGACGGGGCAAGCGCTCCCGTACGCCAATGTCGTTATCATTGGAACGAAGATGGGCGGTATGACCCTGACCGATGGAGCATTCACGATTATCGGCGTTCCGGTGGGCACGTTCACGGTGAAGGCGATGATGATGGGATACAAGCCCAATGAAAAGGTTAATGTGAATATAGACGCAGGTCAGATCCTCGAACTCAACTTCTCGATGGAAGAGACGATCGTCGGTAAAACCCAGGAGATCGTCGTCGAGGCCCAATTCGAGCAGGTCGAGGTCGATGAGAGCAAGGTTTCGCACCGTGTCTCCGGCAAAGAGCTGGGGGAGCTTCCCGTTGATGACGTGGCGGAGGCGATCGCACTGAAGAGCGGAATCGTGAAAACTGGTGACGAGCTGCACGTGCGCGGCGGCCGTTCCGGTGAGGTGCAGTTCCAGATCGATGGTGTGCCCGTCGACGACCCACTCGGCGGCGGGATGATCTCGGTCGGACTGCTCGGGACGGACGACAGCGAGGTGATCACGGGTGGTATGGACGCCGAGTACGGTAACGCCCAGTCCGCCGTCATCAACGTGAGCACGCGTGAGGGCGGCAAGACGTTCGAAGGCCAGATCCGTTACATGACCGACGACTTTGGCCGCAAGGACAAGACGTATACAAACTACGACCGCCTCAGCCTCGGATTCGGGGGCCCCACATTTATGAAGGATCTCACCTTCTACCTCTCCGGCGAGGCGACGTTCTACGACGGTGAGAACTGGACGATCGCCCGCAAGAACGAGCAGAAGCTCCTCGGGGATCTCGTGCAATTCTCTGACCGCCTCAGTGAACAATACAACGTCCAAGGAAAGCTCGCTTGGAAGGTGAATCCACGGCTCAAGCTGATTGGGGAAGCGATCTACTCGAACTCGGTGAGGGATTCGTACGAGAATAACTGGAATATTCAGGGATACGTCCAGAAGATATACCGTTTTACGAACCTCAGTAGGAGCCGTGAGAGTCTCGCCGACGATGCGCGCTCCTTCGGGCAGTACGTGAGCGTGTACCACGGTCCGTGGGTGGAACAGGATGTCGGCCCCCCCGGTTCCGGCGCGGAAATCGAGCGGAAAGAGGTTTACCCGGGGAGTCTCGAGGAGCGCCGGAATTGCGTCTATCCGATTCGAATCTTCGCCAAGGTGCGGGACCCGAACAATCCGGAAGCGGGTGCATTCATCATCGTGTACGAACACTTCTACGCGAGGCTGCTCACCAATATCTATGGTGAGGAGGTCGAGATCATCTGGGACGAAGCGATCGTCAACCAGCAGAACGAGACGGAACGGTATGATAACCGGATGCTCTTCGAGGGTTTCCAGAACCCCGAGAGCAAGTTCAGCCATTTCAAGGACGATTCGAGT
>CBFCXB010000047.1:0-10545 GCA_965601905.1 uncultured bacterium
CCGGGTATACCCGGATTGTCAGAATCGATCTGTACAAGGAAACCAGCGCCTTCTGCTACGGCTCGTTGAAGCTGTATGCGCGCGTGCTGCGGGATGCACCGTGGTTCTACAACTTCTTCTACGATTTCAACGACCGGCGGGTACTGTGGAATGTTATTTATCGGTGTTTCATAAAGCGTCTCATGAAGGACCGGACGAAGGATCTCATCCTCACCGAGCGCCCCGACGCCATATTGAGTCTCTACTCGCTGACGTCCCGTATCACGGCCGACGCCCGTGCGGAGCTCGGACTCGAGCACACGCTGCCGCTCATCGTTTTCGTGGTCGATCCGTTCACGATCCACCTGTCATGGGTGGAACCGCGGACCGACCTGTATCTCGTGCCGAGCGGGGAAACCAGGAGATTTCTCGTCTCACGCGGGGTGAGCGGGGAAACCATGCGAATCATCAGGTATCCGGTGAAGCAGGTATTCGAGGGCGGATTCGATACGGCGGGACTGCGGGAAAAGCATGGAGTCGATCCCTCGTCTCGAACGGTTTTGATCATGGGAGGGGGAGATGGCATGATACCGGCGGACGAGATCTCGCGCGTGCTTCTCGAGGAGGATGATGATGTGCGGGTGATCGCCGTCGCGGGAAGAAACAGGGAACTCCTCGATGACCTGGAGGCTGCGGCGCCGATGTGGAACGGCAGGATGAAGGTCTTCGGGTACACCGATATCGTTCACGAGCTGATGGCGCTCGCCGATATCGTCATAACAAAACCGGGCCCCGCGACGATCATGGAGGCGGTGCAATCCGAATTGCCGATAATTCTCACGGGATTCGTGCCGAGGCAGGAGGAGGGGAATATCGATTTTGTCGTCTCGCACGATCTGGGGGTGCACCTGCGCCTCGAGGAGATTTCGCGGGCTTGCGAATACCTGCGCGATGAAGGCTGGATCGGCAGGGTACGGAGAAACATGAGTATCATGAAGCGATCGTTTCCCGATGCAACGGGTTTCGACGAGATACGAGAGATTGCCGGGCGGGCAAATGATACCGGGTTTCACTAAATACGCGCGGACGCTGTACCGTATATCCCGGAATGTGATTCGGGGGAGCGGCGTCTATCCGTTCTACGCCTCGTTCAAGGTCACATCAGGCTGCAACCGCAACTGCGCACATTGCTACGTTCCGCGGGAGCGGCCGGCGGCCGATCTGGATACGGAAGCGGCGAAGAGCGTGATACGGAACCTCGCCTCCTCGAGCACATTCGTGCTGACCCTCGAAGGAGGCGAGCCGTTTCTGCGGGAGGATATCGGGGAACTCCTCGCCTTCGCAGGCTCATTTCCCGTTTTCGTGAGTGTCGTCACGTCGTTTCCGGATATTGCGATGGAACGGCATGCACATCTCTCGCGATATATCGATTTCCTGCAGATCAGCATCGATGAGTTCCACGCGAACATGCACCTGCTCGACCGTCTCGGTGAGATAGCCGCCGCGTGGAGGACGAGGATATGCGTGCAGACCGTTGTCTCGGCAGAGACGGTGCAATCGATGGAGGAGAAGGTCCGCGCGGCATTCGAAGGGCGGTGCAAGATTCTCTTCATACCGCTCTCGCCCCTCTACGCCGACATGACGGCGCTCCGGCCGGAGCGTGTGACATTCGCCCGGAAGGTGAGGGCGCTGAAAAAAGATTACCCGAATACCGTTATGAGCTCTTCGCGCTTTCTCGAATCATTCGACTCGCGCGGCGGCTGCTCGAGCTCGACAATCATCATCGATTCCGACGGCGGTCTCTTCTATCCGTGCCATATATTGAAGATGAAGCCGTTCAATCTCCTCGACGGACCGCTCCCTGATTTCGTGGAGTCCGGGGACGCGGAGCGGCTGCGCGCGCGGATGCGCGACTGCTCGAAGTCGTGTGGATGGTATCAGTACTTTGCGGTATCGTTCACGTCCGTGCGGCATGTGCCGGGCGATATATGCTCGAGCCTGGAGAGGATCAGATGAAAAGGGGAGCGGCAGGGAAGATCAGCGGGTTTATCAGCGAGCGCAGCCGGTCGGTCCTCTTCGGCGGCCGCGCGCTCGAGCTGTACTGTGTGCTCGATTACGTGAGAAGCGGCGGACGCGGGCGCCGGCCCCGCAGGCCGCGATTGATCCAGATAGAGCCTTCGAGAGCGTGCAACCTCAATTGCTCCATGTGCCTGAGGAGCATGGACGGATCAGGTTCGAGCATGAGCTTCGAATTTTTCAAGAAAATCATCTCGCGGGATTTCGACTATCGCCACTTCCTGCTTCTGTACGGTCAGGGCGAACCGTTTCTGGCCGGGGATCTATTCAAGATGATTCGATACGAGCGCTCGCGCGGCAATTTCGTCACCACCGTCACGAACGGAACGATCATGGATGACGATATCATCGGGGAGATCGTTCGATCGGATCTCAACGTGCTCAGGATATCACTCGATGGAGCGGACGGGCGGACGTACGGGGCCGTGCGGCATGGCGCCGATTTCAACCGCGTGATGGGAAACATCGAGCGGCTCGCGGGTTTCATGAATGAGCGGCGCGCCCACCCGACGCTCGCCCTCACCTTCATGGCGATGAAGGAGAATTACCGTGACATGCCGGAGATGGTTCGCCTCGCGTCGCGCCTTGGAATCGAGTACCTCGAGATAAAGGATCTCCCGCCGTATGCCGACAGCCCCGTCAAGCCGCTCTCGGTCGAGATGGCGGAGGATGGGCGCCTGCGGGAGGATATCGCGCGAACAGTTCGGGAATTGAAGAAAGAGGCAAGAGAAAATAGGGTGAAATTGATCATGACGAAGTTTCACTGCGAGTCCGGAGCGGGTGATTGCATGAATCCATGGTACAAGACATTCATCACGTGGGACGGAAAGGTCAAGGTGTGCAGCAAGCTCTTTGCCTCGAGCGTGCCGGCCATGGGGGATCTCGGGCGGACCGTGTTCGATGAGATATGGAACGCCCCCCTATACGGGACGGTACGAGCGAAGATCAGGCGCGGCGCAGTGCCGTTCGGTGAGTGCAGGACCGTGTGAGAAAGGGTGGACATGAAAGGACCGAAATCGAAGCGCATACTCGTGTCGGGCGGCGCGGGCTTTCTCGGCTCGCATATCTGCGAGCGCCTGATCTCCGGGGGGCACGAGGTAATCTGTCTCGACGATCTCTCCAGCGGTCTGATCGACAACATCTCGCACCTGCTCGATGATCCGGGATTCGAATTCATCGAGCAGGATGTGGCGCGACCCGTCCCGGTGCAGGTAGACGAGATTTACAATTTCGCCTGTCCGGCCTCCCCCGCTTTCTACACGCGCGATCCGGTCAACACCATACGGACATGCATCGATGGGGCCGTCGCCATGCTGGAGATGGCGCGGAAACGGAACGCCTCGATCCTTCAGGCATCGACGAGCGAGGTGTACGGCGATCCCGAGGTGCACCCCCAGCCCGAGTCGTACGGCGGAAGGGTCGATCCGGTGGGCATGCGGAGTTGCTATGCCGAGGGAAAGCGGTGCGCGGAGAGCCTGTTTTTCGATTATCACCGGCGGTACGGAACAAGAATCAAGATCGCCCGCATATTCAACACATACGGCCCCCGGATGCGCCCTGACGACGGGCGCGTGATACCGAACTTTATCGTTCAGGCGCTCGCGGGCCGGCCGCTCACCATTCACGGCGACGGAACGCAGACGCGCTCGTTCTGCTACATCGACGATATGGCGGATGGCCTCATGAGGCTCATGAGTACGGATGACGGCACGACCGGACCGATCAACCTCGGGCGTCCAGATGAGATCAGCATCCGAGATCTGGCGCATCTCGTTGCGCGCGAGTGTGGGACGGATCCCGCGGTCGTTCATTTCCTGCCGACGGCCGGCGATCCGCGGCGCAGGAAACCCGATATAGCACGGGCGCTGGCGGTCTTGAAGTGGGAGCCGGCGATGCCGCTGCTCGAAGGGGTACGGCGCGTTATCGATCACTATCGTGAGGCCGAGCCCGTCCGCACATCATCTCGCTGTTGATGCAATTCGTTCCAGGATATATACTTATACAGGGCATGTTGACTATTCCGCGGCGTTGCTGATAATCTCGGGCATGGGGGAGGATTCCGATGGGTGGTGTCGCCGCTCCGCTGGCCGATGGACCGGGGCGGATCGGCACGAGTTGGCTCCACCGCTCTCCCCGGATCGTGCGAGAGGAAGGTGAGTGATGAAACGGCTGTCAATCATTGCGCTGCTCATGTGCCCCGTTATCCTTGCGTGCTGCAGCACCGTTCCGATCACCGGCCGCAGGCAGCTCGATCTCATCCCCGATGATGAAATGATGGCGATGAGCTATCAGCAGTACGGTGAGTTCCTCAAGGCCAACAAGGTGAGTGTCGACCGGGAAAAGACCGCGGTGGTCAACAAGGTGGGTGTTCGGATTCAGGGGGCGGTCGAGCTCTATTTCAGGAATCAGGGGATGAGCGGTCAACTGAGGGACTACCAGTGGGAATTCAACCTGATAGAGAGCGATGAGGTCA
The DNA here is from genome assembly GCA_965601905.1 of uncultured bacterium. Taxonomy (GTDB): domain Bacteria; phylum Krumholzibacteriota; class Krumholzibacteriia; order Krumholzibacteriales; family Krumholzibacteriaceae; genus DATKWS01. The sequence goes on from CBFCXB010000047.1 coordinate 4,529, forward strand.
ATGCCTGGGCCATGCCCGGCGGCAAGGTCGTGGTCTACAGCGGACTCCTACCTGTCGCCAAAACGGAGGCGGGGTTGGCGGTGGTGATGAGCCACGAGATCGCCCACGCCGTTGCAAAACACGGCGATGAACGGATGAGCCAGGCGTTATTGGCTCAGCTGGGTGGTGTGGCGCTGTCCGAGGCCTTGAAGGACAAACCCGAAAAGACACAGAACCTATGGTTGTCCGTATACGGCGTCGGGGCGCAGGTGGGCGTGTTGCTGCCGTACAGCAGGACGCAAGAAAGCGAGGCCGATCACCTCGGGCTGATCTTCATGGCCATGGCCGGATATGATCCGAACGAGGCCATTGATTTCTGGGAACGAATGTCGGCCCAGAAATCCGGGGGCGCGCCCCTCGAGTTCTTGAGCACGCACCCATCGGACAGAACGCGCATACGCAACATGAAAGAATTGATCTCCGAGGCGATGGAGTACTACAACCCGCAATAACGGCCCGTGACGCGCGGACTCCACGTGCCTCATTGTAACGGCTTGCATGATAATCTCTTCGCAGGGGTTGCGGGATAATCGACATGTCTGCATTCAAGCAATTCTCCGTTCGGCGTCCCATCCTGACGAGCGTGCTCTTCTGGATCGCCTCGGTGATCATCACGCTCGGGTGCCTTGCATACCAGGACAAGACGGGACCCACGTACCCGCTGGAAGGTGAATTCCGGACCTCCCGGGGCGTGGTGCGCTTCAAATTTCTCCGTAGCGAGACGATCGGCAGAGATCTCACCATCATGCTGCCCGATCCGGTCCCCGAGGGCGTGACGGCTTACGTACAGTACCGGCGCTACAAGTCAAATGATGATTGGGCCACCGTTCCCATGGAGAGGGGAGCGTTCGAGTACTCGAGACGCGGCCGCACCGGCTCGATCGAAGGGATGGGGACCGAACTGAAGGGGCTCCAGGAGCGGGCGGGAAAATACGAGTACTTCGTCTATATCGACGACGGTGGGGACGAACCGGTCTCGGTAACCGGCGCCAATCCCGTATATGCCCGTTACAAGGCCGTAGTGCCTGCCTGGGTGCTCATCCTGCATGTCGCCGTCATCTTTGGCTCGATGGCGATGGCGATACGCACGACGCTCGAAGCGCTCCTCGACGGAAGGTACAAATGGATGCTGTGGGCAACCCTCATTTCCCTGCTGCTCGGCGGATTCGTGCTCGGCCCGCTCGTGCAGTGGCATGCCTTCGGCGTATGGTGGTCGGGTGTGCCCTACGGATACGACTGGACCGACAACAAGGTGCTCGTGGAGCTCGTCTTCTGGCTGCTGGCGGCGTTCCTGAACCGGGGCGAACGGCGCAGCCGCCGGTCGGTGTACCTGGCCGTCGTGGTGACCCTCTTCGTGTACTTCATTCCGCACAGCCTCTTCGGCTCGGAGTTCGATTACAGGACGGGCACGGGCCACGGGACGGCGGGGTAGACGGGACGACTGTGTAAGCGTACAATCGGAGCATCATTTTCATTATCTTACTCGATTATCTTGTGTTGCATAGGAGTCGAACAGCCCTATAATGTAGACAGGGGTACAGCTATTCATGGATAAATGATGAAATACTGTATATCGGTATTCGTGGTCTCCGTGCTCGCGCCTTTCGCGTTGTCGGCGGATATCGCCCCCGCCAATTGCGGGGGTGTGACGTTAACGCCCGTTGCCAACGAAAACATCCGGATGCTGGAGGAAGAGGTCGATATTTACATCGAGGAGGAGGGGCACAAGCTACCGTGCCGATACGCATGCAGGGTGCGCGCGGCATTCAAGATGTTCAACGCCGCCGATACGACCATTACGATACCGGTCGGATTCCCCGTCGAGCCCTATTTCGGCATCTTCGAGAAGGACAGGGAGATCCTGGAAGATATTTACAATTTCACGGTTCATGTGGAAGGAGAGGAAATCGAGCGACTTTCCGTCCAGAGCGTCAAGGGATCGTATTTTTCACATGAGCGGGATATCGAGTCGGTCTGGTTTGGATGGGAAAACGGATTCGATCCGGGCGAGACGCAGATAGACGTCGAATACACGATATTGACCACCCCGGACAGGACATTCAACTGCAACAGGCTTCATTACTCACTCTATTCGGGTTCCCTGTGGAAGGATGAAATCGGCAAGGTGGCGGTACGGATCCATTTCCCCGATTCGGTCGAAACAGAGACGTTGAAGCGCGTATTTCCGCAGCGATTCATGATATTCGACAATATCGTGTCGTGGCGATTCGTCGATATCGAACCGGCGAGAGAGGACAACATCTTCCTCGAATTCATGTCACTCCGCTGCTTTGAGGACATTGTGTCGGCGCGGAGAAATTTGGAGGCGGATCCCGGGAATCTCGCGTACAAGATCGATCTGGCAACAGCATACTTGTCGACCATGAAAAACGTGGGTGCCGGGAGCAAGGATATCAGGATACAGGCAATTGTCGGTTCGGATTTTGAGCCTCTTCTGGGTAGCATCGAAAGCGAAGCCGACAGGGAATTGCTGAGATCGAACTTCACAATGGACCAATATAGCGGTACGGACCGCACTGTATATATGAGGACACCACGATCGAAGGCGGATGATGACAAGATCGACCGGATTCTGTTCGAATCCAGATACAAGCCGTACCTTTTTGGCCGGTTTGACTATTGCAGGGCGGCGGAGGATTTGATCCGGGATGTGCTCAAGAGCGATCTGGAGAATGGGTATGTCTGGAATCTGTATCTATCACACATGTTCAAGATGATATGCGGTGCGTGGGGGCCGGTACGGTGGAGTGAAATGTACGAATTGCTCCCGTACCAGAAAATGATGATCGAACGGGCGTACGAACTCTGTCCCGGCGATGAGGGTATCAGGCTGTGGAATGAAGTTCTTCATATCGAGGATTACGAACTCCCCGATTCTCTCGGCATATTGAACGAGCACGGGGACCATATCGTGCTGATGGTGCCCGACCCGGAAGGTCCGCGGCATCTCCCAGGGTTGGGATGTATCATACGACGAGCTGGATATATTTCTGATCTGTTATGAAAGACGAAACACAACGAAATCATCTATCAGGGACGGGCAGAAAGATACCGAGGGGACGACCTCGGAGTTATGGCTCCGGAGCGGAAAGGCGCCCGAAGAGGCAAAGCTGGAAATAATACGAAATATCGACGTATATCACTATGTGCGGCGGCAGCGTGGGAAGAAAATAGCGGAATATAACGAATCGATGGGCATTTATTGAGTTGCATTGCGTGCGGCACCACGGACCGTTCGGGAAACTGTTCCGGCTTTCCCGGTCAGTTCACGAGACGCTTCACGCGCTCCATGCCCCGGCCATTGACTGTTTAGCTGGCGCGGACGCTTTGCGCCGCACCAGCTAATTGCGGCTGCAGCGGCCAGCGTCGCGCTGCCGCTGAGCCGCAACTCTCCCGCGCGCCCTCGTGGTTCGACGGCAGCTCCAGACCGTAATGAATGCCGCATGCTAATGGTTCGACGGCAGCTCCAGACCGTAATGAATGCCGCATGCTAATGGTTCGACGGCAGCTCCAGTCCGTACTTCTGCCGCAGGTCCGCCCGTTTGAGCTGGAGGGCGAGGAAGATCGAGATCACCCCCAGGACTACCAGCATGAGAATCGGGATCGTATAGTTATAGCTCGGGATAGCACCGGTCATACGCATCTGATTGATCTTCTCCGACACTTCCGCCAGACTATCCCCACCGGCCAGTAAGCGTTCACGCGTTTTCTGAATCTGCTCGACCACCGCCGGATTGAATACATCGAGCACCTTGCCGATTCCCCAGTAGAAGGCCGACAGCCCGTAGTTCTGGATGGTGAACATCGTTGCGTAGGCGGTGCCGATCCGGTTCTCGGCGACGATCTTGGCGACCGACGGCCACATCGCCGCGGGCACGAGCGAGAAGGCGATGCCGAGGGCGAAGAGGCCTGTGTAGCCGAGAATGACGTTGTTCATGACCGACAAGGTCAGATGCGCGTAGATGAGGAGCACGGAGCCGAGGATCATGATCGAGGCGGCCTTGCCTTTTTTGTCTACCAGCCGGCCGAAGATCGGCGTGAAGACCATCGTGCCGAGCGGGATCAGTCCGCTGACCTTGGGGCCGTTGTGGAAGAAGGCCGAGACCTTCTGCCAGAAGGACATGCCGTCCAGGCTCGGCATCGCGAAGGTAAAACCGAATTTATTCACCAGCAGATCCGGCGCGTACTGGAGAAACGGAAAAACGGCCGAGTAGAAGGCGACGCAGAGGAGCGAGATGTAGATGAACGAATGATCGGTGAGCAGCTTGACGAAATCGCCGAACTTGAATTGATCCTCCTCGTGGCTCTCCTCGCCTGCGGCCGTCTGCCGATCGAGCCTGACGTCGAAGATCATGTAGGCGAGAAAGAGTACCGTTCCGAACAGTATGATCGACGCGGCGGTGATGATCGCAACGTCGATGTTCCCGCCGGCGATATCGAGGCCGAACGAGATGGCGCAGAAACTGCCGAGCCGGCCGACGAGCAGGTTGAGTCCCATGGCGAAAGCCAACTCCTGACCCTTGAACCACTTGACGATCGTCCGGCTGATCAGCACGCAGGTCGTTTCGAGTCCTATTCCGAAGAGTATTCGCCCTATCATCATCGAGACCAACATGGCCCTCTTGGAGGAGCCGAATGCGCCCTTGCTGCCGAAGGCGACGACGAAGGCGCCGAGGGTGGCGATCACGCAGAGGATCATCCCCGTCTTACGGATTCCCCACCGGTCCAGGGCCATGCCGCCGAGGATGATCATGAGCGCAAGGTTCGCCCAGGTGGTCGAGCTGATCAGCAGCCCGAACTGGGAACTGGTGAATCCAAGCTGGCTCTCGAACAGGCCCTTCAGCGGTCCGAGCCCGTCCTGGAACCAGTAGGTGCCGAACATCAGGATGCTGATCATGAACAGAACGGTAAATCGAATGGCGGCCGAGTCCTTGAGTAGCTTTTTCGCCTGCTCCATGTGTCTTTACCTCCGGGGCACGTTCAGGGTGTTGCCGTCCGCGGCGCGTTCTGCGGATGGATAATTGCGGCTCAGCGGCAGCTCGCTGCTGTCCGCTGCAGCCGCAATTCGCCTGCGCGGCGCGAGGCGTCCGCGCAGGCGAACTGTAATATATATCGCCGGATCGGCCAATAACATTTATTTCCGCGGTCTTGAATTTTTTTGTGTGATGTCATGTAGACAATATGGTAGGGAATAGGAAACAGCCCGTTGGGAGGGAAAAGCGATGCAATCACTTACCGTGAAACCGAGTAAGAGCTATGCGACCAAGCTGAGGGTCATCTTTGCCATTGTCGCGCTCCTGGCGGCCGTCGTCGGCTACTTTTTCGGACTGCTCGTCGGTATCGACGAGGGCCCGCGCGTCGCGTGGATCATTTTCTTCAGCTTCCTCGCCGCCGATCTCGTGTGGTGGCTGCCCGCGATGGTGCTGGCCGGGGTGTATTACAGAAGCCTGAGCTACGAGATTCAGGATGACGAGGTGATCGTTCGCGTGGGGATTGTCACCAAGTCCGTAAAGCACGTTCCGTACAGAACCGTGACGAACGTTACGATCAACAGGGGAATTCTGGACCGGACCTTATTCAATATGGGAACGCTGAACATTCAAACGGCCGGCATGAGCGGTTCGACGGGTGCCGAGGAAAGCCTCGTGGGACTTGAGAACGTGCAGGAGATCTACGACAGCGTTGTCAAAAAACTCAGACTGTTCAGGGGAGGGATGTCGCCCACGACCGCCGAGGTCGAAACCGCGGCGGACATACCTTCGGCCGATGTTCTGAATGCCATTTTAGGAGAATTGAAAGCGATTCGAAAGAATACGGAGAGATGAACGTTTCCGTTTTTACACCTCCGCTTCGATGAATTTATAGGCATTCGATTTTTTATTGATAAGAAATTCGATTTTCCCGTCAATGACGAGCGGACGGCCTTTGGGCGTTTTGACCCCGGTCGGTGCAATGAT
>CBFCXB010000048.1:0-10543 GCA_965601905.1 uncultured bacterium
GTGATTCTCTTTCCACATATGCGGCCGGAGGAGGGGCGGGAGTCAACCTGAAGCAGATGCATTACTCACTGACAATAGCGCTCAGGTATCTGAGGACAAAGCGGCGGAGTGGATTCGTGTCCCGCGTTACGATGATCGCGGTTGGTGGGACCTTCGTCGGCGTGACCACGCTGATCATCGTACTCTCGCTGATGAACGGTTTCGAAAATGAGCTGCGGAGCAGGATTATCGGGTTCAATACCCACGTCCTTGTATTTGCGAGAACCCCCGGCTCGTGGCAGGGGATAGATTCCGTTGCGACGATGATAGAGGAATTCCCCGATGTCGTCGGGACATCTCCGTTCGTCAGGGGCGAGGCTCTTGTTTACTACGAGGTGATCCCCAACGTCAAGGTGAAGATCAAGGGGGTCATCGTGAAGGGGATCGAGCTGGAACAAGAACGCGCCGTGTCGAACGTCATCGATTCGATCGCTCCACCGATTCTCTCCTTTCTCGCCACCGGTTTCGACGAGGAAGGCGATATGGGGGGGATCGTCCTCGGCGAGGAGCTGGCACTCGACCTCCGGATAGGCCTCGGCGAGCAGGTGAGCCTCGTTACCACGCCGGCCGAGCTCAAGATGGGGAAGGTCGATCCAAGGACGCGGGATTTCCGCGTCATCGGTTTCTTCAAGACCGGCGTGTTCGAGTTCGACTCGCGTTTCGCGTATATCGACCGCACGGAGGCGGAGAGCTTCTTCGACTTCGAGGCCGCGACACGGGGTCTGGGTATCAAGGTTCGGGATATGTACCAGGCCGCACGGGTCGACGAGGAGATACAGGAGCGCCTCCAGTCCTACGTATACGGCACGAACAATTGGGTACTGATGAACAAGAACCTGTTCAGTTACATAAAGGTCGAGAAGATTCTGATGTTTCTCCTGCTGACCCTGATCATCCTCGTGGCGGCGTTCAATCTTGTCGGGATGCTCACCATGGTGATCATGGAGAAACGCAAGGAGATCGGCATTCTCCGCTCCATGGGGGCATCCTCGCGGGGGATCATGTCGATCTTCATGATTGAGGGTACGATGATCGGCGCGGCGGGAACGGCGATGGGCGTCGCCGCGGGGCTCATTATCTGCGCGGTCCTGAGGGAGATCAATATCGATCTTCCCCCCGACGTTTACTTCATCAATACGCTCCCCGTGGTGGTACAGGGGCTCGATGTTGTTATCGTATCCCTCGCTTCCCTGGGGATCGCCTTTGCCGCGACGATGTACCCGAGCTGGGAGGCGTGCCGACTCGCCCCCATCGATGTGATTCGGTATGATTGATAGGGAAGCGGCACATCGAAATATGGTACGATTCGGCATAATTGGCAACGAACCGTCCATCGATGTATTATATTACGGATGAGATGAGTATATTACAGGCAGAGGGACTATACCGGACATTTCATGGGACGAAGGGACCGATAGAGGTCCTGCGGGGTGTCGATCTCTCGGCCGAGGAAGGCGAGATCGTTGTCATTCTCGGCGCCTCGGGAGCGGGAAAGAGCACCCTGCTCCATCTTCTCGGGACCCTCGATCCGCCCGATGCGGGGAGGGTTCTCATCAGGGGGATCGATCCCCGGGAGTGCAGCGAGCGGGAGCTCAACCGTATACGGAACCGCGAACTCGGATTCGTTTTCCAGTTCCACTACCTGCTCCCCGAGTTCACCGCGTTCGAGAATGTCATGATGCCGTACCTGCTGCACGGCGCGGGTCGGGAGGAGGCCGAGCAGCGTGCGGTGCATCTCCTCGCCGAGGTGGGACTCGCCGAACGGATGTCCCATCGCCCGGCCGAGCTCTCCGGCGGGGAGCAGCAGCGCGTTGCGGTCGCCCGTGCCCTCGTCAATGAACCGGCCATCGTTCTGGCCGACGAACCGTCCGGGAATCTGGACGATCGCAACAGCGAGAGCCTCCATTCCTTGATCGCTGAACTGAGCACTTCGAAGAAGCAGACATTCGTGATCGTCACGCACAAGAAGGAGCTTCTCGGACGGGCCGACCGGGGCCTGATCCTGGAAGGGGGAATCCTTCACCTATACCAAGAGAGACATGATGCTGTGTCAGGTGTGTAAGAAACGGGAAGCAACGATACATTTCACCAACGTCGTCGGCTCGAAGGTGGAAAAGATCCATATCTGCCCGCATTGCGCGGAGGAGAAGGGATTCGATTACCTGAAAAAGAGTAATTTCGCCATGGGCGATCTGGTCGCCGGCCTGCTCGATTCCGCCATCTCCGATGCCGATACGGATGAGGGGAGGGGGAAGTGCCCGAACTGTCGCCGGAGTTACGATTCGTTCAAGAAGGTGGGGCGGCTCGGGTGCTCGAACTGTTACGACTTTTTCCAGGAACAACTCATCCCGCTCCTCAGCAGTATACACGGAAACACGCGTCACCTCGGAAAGATCCCCAAGCGTTTCAGGGATCGTGTGAATATCGGCAGGCGCGTGCTCGAGATGGAGGAGGAGCTGAGCCGTGCGATAGCCTGCGAGCGGTACGAACGCGCTGCGGAGCTGAGGGATGAGATCAAGCGACTCCAAGGCGATCCGGAGGGTGGCGATCCGGAATGTCGGTGATAAAGGAGCTGCTGGGAAAACCTGCCCTTTGGCTCTCCGATGATGGCGAGGAGAGTGAAATGGTTCTCTCGTGCCGCGTGAGGCTGGCGCGGAACCTCGACAAGAGACCCTTTACACACGCGGCGCAGCCGAAGGTCCTCAGTGAAATCAGGGACGAGGTCACGGGTGTTCTTGCGGGGACCGTAGCAATGAAGGGCGCCATCTTTGTCGATATGGACGATACGCCGGAATCCGACCGGATGGTACTGGCGGAGCGGCGGCTCATCTCGTACGAACTGGTCAAGAACTACAAGAACCGGGCGCTCGTGGTCAAGCCGGGGGAGAAGATGAGCGTGATGGTGAACGAGGAGGACCACCTGCGACTCCAGTCGGTGGAACCGGGACTCTCGATGCAGCAGGCGTACGAGCATGTCGATCGGCTGGACGACGAGCTGGACGAGAGGCTCGATTATGCATTCTCCGAAAAGCTGGGGTACCTTACCGCCTGCACCACCAATGTCGGTACGGGCCTGCGCGTTTCAGCGATGGTGCACCTGCCCGGTCTCGTGCATAAAAAAGATATTCAACAAATAATAGACGGTCTCCGAAACGTCCGTCTCACCGTGCGGGGGACGTACGGTGAGGGAAGTGATTTCATGGGGAATTTCTTCCAGATTTCTAATACAATCACCCTCGGGCTTTCCGAGGTGGATACGGTCAAGAATCTCGAGGCGCACGTGCGCAAGGTATTGGAATTTGAGAAGAAAGCACGGAAAGTACTTCTCGATAAGGCACGGAGTTTGCTGGAGGACAAGATTTGGAGGGCCTACGGCATCTTGAAGACCGCGAGGCTGCTAACTACAAAAGAAGCAATGAGTTTGGTTTCCGCTGTGCGTTTGGGTTTTGGTCTCGGTATCATTACGGATGTTAAATTGCCCGATCTCAACGAGATGCTGATTATGATTCAACCGATGCATCTCCAGCGCCTTTACAGCCGTGCCATGGGCCCCGAAGAACGGGACAGGGCACGTGCCGATTCCATGCGTGCCCAGCTGGGTGGGGGCGGGGCATAGTGCGGCAGGCGTAAAGAAAGGACACGGATTGACGTATGAACGATAAGTTCACAGAACGGGTGCGAAAGGTCATCTATCTCGCGCGCGACGAGGCGAACAGGCTGCAGCACGACTATATCGGGACGGAGCATCTCCTTCTCGGCATCGTACGGGCCGGGGAGGGGCTCGCCGCGAGGGTGCTCCAGAAGCTCGATCTCGATCTCGACCAGAAACAGCAGGCGATCGAGGGGCTGGTGAAGCCCTCCGGCGGAACACTGACACTCGGCGAGATTCCCCTCACACCGCGCGCAAAGCGCGTTCTCGAGCTCTCGGTCGAGGAGGCGCGGCTTCTCGGGCACAACTATGTCGGGACCGAGCACCTCCTCCTCGGGCTGATCCGCGAGGGGGAGGGTGTGGCCGCCCGCGTCTTGCTCGAACTCGGCGTAGATCGCAAGCGGGTCCGCGAGGAGATCATGAAGATCCTGCATCAGGGAGGTGGCGGCGTCGGTGCGCGGAAGGTCAGACACGAGAAGAGCGAAACTCCGTCGCTCGACCAGTTCGGGCGGGATCTCACGCAGCTCGCGCGCGACAACAAGCTCGATCCGATCATCGGGAGGGACCGCGAGATCGGCAGGATAATTCAGATACTGTGCCGGCGCAAGAAGAACAATCCCGTGCTGATAGGGGAGCCGGGAGTCGGCAAGACGGCGATCGTCGAGGGTCTCGCGCAGCGGATTGTCTCAAGCAAGGTCCCCGAGCTGCTGCGGGACCAGCGGATTACCACGCTCGATCTTGCATCTATTGTCGCAGGAACGAAATACAGAGGTCAGTTCGAGGAACGTTTAAAGACTATCATCAATGAAATCCGTGATAACGAACAGGTCATCATCTTTATCGACGAGATACATACGATCATCGGCGCCGGCGGCGCCGAGGGGGCGATCGATGCGTCCAACATGCTGAAACCGGCGCTGGCGCGGGGTGAAATCCAGTGCATCGGCGCGACGACGCTCGACGAATACCGCAAACATATCGAGAAGGATGGCGCCCTGGAACGGCGGTTCCAGCCGATACTGATCAGCCCGCCGACGGAGGATGAAACAATACTTATCATCATGGGGCTTCGCGACAAGTACGAGGCTCACCACCGTACGAAATTCACCGATGAGGCGATACGCCAAGCCGTGCATCTCTCCCAGCGGTATATACAGGGACGGTTTCTGCCCGACAAGGCTATCGATGTCATCGACGAGGCAGGTGCGCGGGCACGGCTCTCGATCACGACGGTGCCCGAGGACCTCCGTGAGCTCGAGAAACACATCGAAGAGATATCCAAGGAAAAGGAATCGGCCATCCAGGCACAGGAGTTTGAAAAGGCGGCCTCATTCCGCGATCAGGAGAAGGAACTTCGAAAAAAACTCAAGGAGATGCACCGCGAGTGGAGCGAGTCGCGTGAGGAACGCGAGTCGACGGTGAACGACAAGGATGTCGCAAGGGTGATTTCCGATATGACCGGCATCCCCGTCTCCGATGTCGAGGAAGAGGAAACGGTGAAGCTCCTCAACCTCGAGGACGAGTTGCGCAAGCGGGTCATCGGCCAGGAGGAGGCCCTCAAGGCGATTGCCACTTCCGTCAGGCGGAACAGGGCGGGTCTGCGCGATCCGCGCCGCCCGATCGGGTCGTTCCTGTTCTTCGGCCCGACAGGGGTTGGAAAGACGGAGCTCGCCAGGACATTGTCGGCCACCCTCTTCGAGACGGAGGACGCCCTTATCCAGATAGATATGTCGGAATACATGGAGAAGTTCGCCATCTCGCGGCTTGTCGGCGCTCCTCCGGGGTATGTCGGGTACGAGGAGGGGGGACAGCTCACCGAGAAGGTGAGGAGAAAACCGTACTCCGTCGTCCTGCTCGACGAGATCGAAAAGGCGCATCCCGACGTTTTCAACCTGCTGCTCCAGATACTCGAAGATGGTTGCCTAACCGATTCGTTCGGACGGCGGGTCGATTTCAAGAATACGGTTCTGATCATGACGTCGAATGTAGGCGCCAAGGAGATCAAGGGGAAGGGACTCGGATTCATCGCCGAGAGCAGCGATACGGGATACCAGCAGATGAAGGCGAAGATACTCGAAGCCGCCAAGCAGATCTTTAATCCCGAATTTTTCAACAGGCTCGACGAGATCATCGTATTCAGGCAGCTCAACAGGGATGATCTGATGCTGATCATCGATATTCTCCTCAAAGACCTCTATGGGCGGCTCGAGGCGCAGGGGATCGATTTCGAGATGACGGTCGAGGCAAAGGAGTTCATCCTCGACAAGGGGTACAATCCCGAATTGGGCGCCAGGCCTCTCAAACGAGCCATACAGCGGTACCTGGAAGATCCGCTCAGCGAACGGATGCTCGCCGGCGAAATATCGCGGAACGATTCACTCAGGATCACCGCCTCACCCGGCGCCGGTACCCTCGAATTCTCGACGGTGAAGAAGATCCACCACTGAACAATCGGGAACCATCCCTAACTTCTATTCGTTTAATAGAAAAGATGGAACTTACGTGGCACGGTGGGGCGGCCGGACGCCCGCCCACCTCGCCGGCGGATCTATGCGTAAACGCCCCTTTTAGCTTTGCAATGGGGTGACCCCTGTGCTAGCATGTACCGAATTTTGAGACGGATAAGAGGATGTTGACGTTATGAAGGTACTCTGCACGGTCATTCTCGCGATTCTTTTCTTCACCACTGCCGCCTCGGCCATCGAGATCGGACGCGTGGAAATAGAGGGAAATATTTTCGTATCAAACAAGAAAATCCTCTCGATCTTCGGACTGGGACCGGGTAACGAGTACAGTGCGGGGGCGGTGTCGGAGGGGGTGAAACGCCTCTTTCGCAGCAAGGATTTTGCCGATATCGTCGCGTGGTACCGGGAGGAGAACGGCAAAGCGGTCATTGTTCTCGAGGTCGCCGAGCACTTCCGCGTCAAGGATGTCCGGATCACGGGCAACAAGGATGTGAAAGTCGAAGACATCCGCGACAAGGTGATTCTCAGGGCCGGCTATTTTGCGCGACCATCGCTCGTTACCCAGGATGTGAAGGGCATCAAGGATCTCTACGGTGAGAAGGGGTACAACCGTGCTGAGGTCAAGGTCAAGCAGGACACAATCGAGCAGGAACACCGGGTCGTCGTCAGTTACGTCATCACCGAGGGCAAAAAGGTCAAGATTCGTCATATAGATATTATCGGCAACGGCGCGCTCGAGTCCAAGGAGCTGCGCGGGGTCATGGAGAGCAATGAGGACCGGTGGTGGCGGGGGGGAGACTACAAGCCGAGTGTTCTCGAGCAGGATCTCAAGAACATCAAGCAACTATATGAAAACGAAGGATATCTTGACGCCTCGGTCGAGATTGTCAGGCAGGAGGAGGTGGACGAGGGCAAGCACCTCGATCTCTACATCGGCATCGAGGAAGGACCCCGTTTCTATATCGGTGATGTCGAATGGCATGGAAACGAGATCATCGGTGACGAGGAGATCGCCTCTCTGATTACCGCCGAGAAGGGTGACCCATATTCACGGGAAGAGATAGAGATCATGCAGCTCGGCGCGATCAACAGCCTCTACTGGGAAAAGGGATATATTTGGAGTAGAATAATCCCCGAGCATACGGTGAGGCGGCATGCAATAGATCTCGACCTCACGATCATCGAGAACGAGCCAGCCTCGATCCAGGAGATCAAATTCAGCGGAAATACAAAGACATTCGAAAATGTGATTCGCCGGGAATTCAGGATCTACCCGGGGGATACGTTTATCCTGGGTGAGGTGCAGCGCAGTCTCCGGGATGTATTTTTATTGGGATATTTCAACGGACCGCCGCGGGTCGACACCGAGCCGGTCAACGAGAGAGGGGATATCAACCTCCTGATCGATGTTGAGGAAAAACAGACCGGCAATTTCAAGCTCGGATTCGGGTTTTCCCAGCTCTACTCGGTGAGCGGTTTCCTCGGAGTGATGGAAAACAATTTTCTCGGCAGGGGAAAGACTGTATCCGTCGACTGGGAATTCGGTCGATACAGAAAAAACGTAAACGTTCGATACTCGGAGCCTTACCTCCTCGGAACCGAAACAGCCCTGACCGTATCGGTCTTCAACTGGATCCAGGACCGCGTGCAGCAGCAGTACTACATGGATCGCCGGAAGGGCTTTTCGATACAACTCAGCCACCCGTTTCCATACCTCGACTATACGCGGATCATGGGGAGTTACCGGTTCGAACAGGTCGAGCTGCAGAATTTTTCAACCTTGTATCCCGAGTTCGGGCCACTGCGCGAGGTCGATTGGCCGCTCAACAAGAGCAGTATGATGTTGAGCCTCACCCGCAACTCGACCGACAGCCCATTCCATCCGACGAGGGGATCGATCAGCAGCATCAGCGCGGAGATCGCCGGTGGCCCCCTCCAGGGAAATGTTGAATTCATTCGGTACACTACCGGTATGTCATGGTTTCGCAATCTGTTCTGGAAGTTCACCTTTCATCTCGATATGACGGCGGGGCTGATCGACGCCATTGGCGGTTCCGAGCGGGTTCAGGATTTCGAACTGTTCCGGCTCGGCGGGAACCGGCGTTACGCCCTGAGGGGGTACGATTTCTACGAGGTCGTCCCCGAGGGGAACGATCCGTACTTCGGCGGCCGGTTCATGATGACATTTACGCAGGAGATCATTTTCCCCTTCTCGGAGCAGATCTACGGACTTGTTTTCTTCGATGCGGGTAATACGTGGAGATCGTTCGGGGAGGCGAATATCTTCAATCTCAGGCGTGCCGTCGGCATTGGAGTACGGATCGAAATGCCGGGTCTCGGCAACCTCGGATTCGATTACGGGTACGGTTACGACAAGGTGGGCGGCCCGGGCTGGGAGCCTCACTTCACCTTCGGGACATTCTTCTAAAAAGAGGTTTCCCCGCGCATGAAAAGTACTATATTGTAGAAACTTCACTGAGACCATGGGAGGTTTGTCATGAAAAGATGGTCGGCGGCAATGTTGGTAGTATACCTGATGTCCCTGCTCCCCTCGAGCGTGGCTACGGCCCAGGAGATCAAGATGGGGTATATCGACACGGTGAAGATCTTCGCAGAGTTCAAGGAGACGGTCGAAGCCGAAGAGGTCTACTCCAAGGAGGTCGAGGCCTGGAAGAAGAAGGCGGAGGATATGGAGCGCGAGATCGCGCAGATGCGCGAGGAGATCCAGAGCCAGAGCCTGATGATGAGCGAAGAGAAACTCAACGAGAAAAAGCTCCTGCTCGACCAGAAATTCAAGGAGTACCAGCAGTACATGAACGATATCTTCGGTGATGAGGGTGAGGCTGCCCGGAGAAACAGGGAACTGACCGAACCGATCGTCGAGAAGATCAACGGCGTCATCGCGAAGCTGGCCGAGGAGGAAGGGTACACGATCGTATTCGACGCCGCACAGGGCAATATAGTATATGCCGCGAAGGAAATGGACCTGACCGAGATGGTGCTGGAGAGGCTCAAGCAGCAGATGGAATCAGCGCAGTAAAGGGTATCGGCTGATTGCCTTTGTTAATTGCGGCTCAGCAGCGGCGCGGCGTCGGCAGCTGCAGCCGCAACTCGATGGCGCGGCGCGGAGCGTCCACGCAATCGAATATTGTATTTGCATTTTCACGGCCCGGGGTATAAAATTCCCCGAAACCGGCCGTATGGTGGGTTGTTGTTATTTTATTTTGGAATCACGTGATGGCCTCATATTCTCTCGAAGAACTGGCCGATATCGTCGGTGGCAAGATAATCGGCAGCCGTGACGTCATCATTCGCGGCGTCGCCGGCATCAAGGAGGCGGAGGAGAGTCAGATCACTTTCCTCGCCAATCCGCGTTACGAGACGTTTCTCACGGAAACGAGGGCCTCGGTGGTCATCGCGAATCGCGATGGCGATCTCCCCTGCACGATACTGAAGGTTTCGAATCCCTATCTGGCCTTTCTCAAGGTGGTAAAGCTGTTCGCGGAGAGCCCGATGCAACGCTACCCGCGCGGCATCCATCCGATGGCCGTTATCGCGGAATCGGCCGCAGTGGGCCGGGAGGCGGCGATCGGTGCCTATTCCGTTATCGGAGAAGGAGTTACAATCGGAGAACGAGCAACGGTCCTTCCGCATACCTGTATCTGCAATGATGTCACGATCGGGTCGGACTGTTTGATATACCCGCAGGTGACGATACGTGAGCGATGCGAGATCGGTGACGGGGTTATCATCCACGCCGGCGCCGTGATCGGGAGTGATGGATTCGGGTATGCAAAGGATGGGAATACGCATCAGAAGATCCCACAGATCGGTATCGTCAGGATTGAGGATAATGTCGAGATCGGGGCGAATACGACGATAGACCGGGCGACGACCGGCGTGACGCTCGTGAGGAGGGGCTCGAAGATCGACAATCTCGTCCAGATCGCGCACAATGTCGTGGTGGGCGAAGACTCCGTGCTCGCCGCACAGGTCGGTATCTCGGGTAGCACCGAGCTCGGCAAAAATGTGGTGCTCGCGGGCCAGGCCGGCCTCGTCGGCCATATCACGATCGGCGACGGTGCGATGGTCGGCGCCCAGGGTGGTGTGACCAAATCGATACCACCCTCGACGCGGGTTTCGGGTTACCCGGCACGGGAGCATACATTCGCCCGCAAGATATACGCGGCGATGAAGCGCCTTCCCGCGTTGCTGAAGGAATTCCGCACATTGCAGCAGAGGGTGGCGGCCCTGGAGAAAGGACGGCGGCGTGGTTCGTCAGCAGAGGACGATTAAGGAATCATTTACATTCGAAGGTATAGGACTGCATACCGGCAAGAAGGTCCGGACCACGTTCCATCCGTCTTCTCCCGACTCCGGCATCGTGTTC
>CBFCXB010000049.1:0-10358 GCA_965601905.1 uncultured bacterium
TCCGGCTCAAACAGTCCTCACGCACCGGCATGGAAACGGTGCGTCTTGATAGATCACGTGCTGTTTCGGGCCGGTGAGCTGCGGAACTCGCCGTCGGCCGCCGTCCCTACGCGCCCGGCCAAACATTCACATCCAAAGAATGAGGGATTAAGGTTTATTATTACGGTTATAAGTTTTGCGCCTAACGGCGATTTCCCCTATTTCACGGCGTTTCTTCCCGCCCGGTTCCTCGTCGGGGAATCCGACAGCTATCATTGCGGGAACATCCCATCCGGCGGGGAGTTCGAGGATCCTTTTCACCGCCCGTTTGTCGAACCATCCGATCCAACATGTCCCGAGTCCCAGCTCGGTGGCCTGCAGAACGAAATGCTCGCCGGCGATGCCTGCGTCGATCATGTGATAGTGTATTTTCTTGATCCCGCCTGCGATCCTGTGGACAACGGCATCGAGATCCATTGCGATTACAGCTATGACTGGCGCTGTCCTCGCCCACCTGTTCGGCACGACGATACCACCGAGGGCCTCATCGACAAGCCGGTCTTTGACGGTTCCCTCCGCTATAATGAATTTCCAGCTCTGCCTGTTGCACGCCGTCGGAGCGTACCGTGCGGCATCGATGCACGTCTCTATCATTTCCGAGGGAACAGGATCGGATTTGTATCGCCGTATGCTCCGCCGGCGCCGCACGAGATCGATAAATGCACTCATATTTTATACGCTAATAATCGGTTGAGATTAACACTTAACGTTATTTATAAAGCTCTGCGCGCTTTTTATCTCTTCGAATCTATCCTTTCCGCCGAGGAGCACGCCCCCCGCCGGGAGTTCCGACGCCGCAAGCCGGCACATCTCATCAGACACGCGGCGGATCTCCCATTGCGCGCTTGTGTCGCTCCTGAGACGCGAGAAATGATACAGCTCCCGGAGGTTCACATCGAGCAGCACCCGTCGACGGTGCGCATTGGTCAACGTGTATTCCGCCGCAACTGGAACCCGTGCGTGTAAACGACGGTAGAGGCTCTCCGCCATGGCCGCGGCGGAGCGGAACAGGCCGACCGCCCGGGCGGATCTGATCGAGTCCGGTACCGATATACCGAGTCCAAGGTTGTACGGCTGCGCCATCACGGTCGCTATCCGGTGACGCTTGAGCTGCGCGAAGCATGATGAGGAAACCACCAGTTCATATAATAGATGGATTACCTCGAATTCACGCCATACACTGTCGTGCGGCGATATCCGGCCCAATGTTTCGGCCACGATCTTCATTCTCTCCTCCGGCGTGAGGTCCGCGGCCGCGACGTACGCCTCCCGGTACGTTGTATTCCGTGATGAGAAAATGAGTGCCGCCGCCAGGCGCGCGTCGCCGTCGGGTGTGGCATCGACGAGTTGAACGGCGGCGCGCCCGAGCGGTCCACCGCGGCGCGGCGTCCTGACGCTGCGAGCTATCGCGCCCCGTGCGCGCCGCGTATCGAGATAGTACGACGTCGGCTCGGGGTGCCTCACAAGCGAGGGTGCCAGGCGCCTCGTGAGACGCGAGAGCTTTTTCGCCAGTGTCCGCAGCTCCCCGAGCCGGTGGGCGCTGAGCCTGCCGATCATGTACTCCAGTTCCCGCGCGTTCACCGTCATACCGAGCTGGGCCGAGGTTGCCAGCGGCATCAGGTACCGCGCATCCTCCTTGGCAACCTCTCTCTTCTCTCCCCGTTCCACGATCCTTCGGTAGAGCTCCTCGTATCGCCGGTGCAACTGCCCCGTCAAACGTCCGAATTCACTCGCCAATCCGGCAGAGCGGATCTCGGCTGGAACGACGAGGTCCCGCCCGAGTCGTATGTACCGCTGTGATTTCTCGGTGAAGGAGGCGAGACGGAAATGCTCGAGCTCCTCGACCGCGCGTCGTGATATACCCATGACATCGAAGTTGAACACGGCGTGCTCGGCCACCGAAGCGTGCCCGTAACCGAAGATGATACGTTCGTTCGACTCGCGCGCCTTCTCGACTTCCCTCCTCGCCTCCCGCCGCAGGGCGCCGATGCTGCGCGGATCGCGGCTGATACGTGCGTACGATGCCGAGATCACCTCGGGGGTGAGCGCTTTGCGCCCCTTCCCGCCGAAACGCTTCACCTGCTCCGCCTCGATATTGAATCCTGCAAGTATGACCTTCACAATACACTCTCCGCCATTCCCACCGTGGATCGATACACTTCATGCGCAAAATTAGACCCTGCGCACTGGCCTCGCCGCGCCTTGTAACAATACGGATGTGAGGAATTATTGCAATCAGAAACTGAAGAGAACGCTGCCGTAGAATTTCCAGTCTTTTCCCTCGTAGAAGGTCTGCAGTTCGTTGAATGGATCGGTGTACTCCACGTCGTTCAGGCCGTAGGCGGCCTCGAACGAGACGGCGAGGGGATAGCTGTAGAAGGTGAATCCTTTCAGGCGGACCTCGAAGCCCACATCCTTCTTGTTTCCGCGAAGGTCCAGTTCCTCCTCGTTCCACGCCCTGCCCGCCTCGGCGAACAGGCCTAGGTACATCGATTGAAGGTAGAGAGAAAAAATCTGACTGTCGATCCGGCGGAGCACGGGAAACCGGTACGTGATGCGCGCCATAGCCATCTTGGTGCCGCCCATGCTGTAATACGAATATCCCCGGAGGCCGTCGCGGCTCCCGAGGTACAGGTAGAAGAAATCGTCGATGTTGGTATCGTCCAGGGCGCCCCCCTTGACGTAGAGGGAGAGGGCGTGCCGCCAGAACGGCAGCGGGAGGTATTCTTCGTACTGGAGGAAGTACCGGCCGTAGTAATTCTTGCCGTATATCGGCATGAAGCGGTACTCGAAGTAACCGGAGGAGAGTTTGTCGTACGCGCGGGTCAGCTCGAGATAGATATCACGCCCGCTGCGCGGATTGATGTCTGCATCGACCTCGGGACGTATCTTCCGGTAGTTGAAGAAAAGTGATATCTCGTCCCCCTTGTAGTATGTCCATCCCACCTCCTCGCCGAACACGTCGAGCGCTTCAATGTTGAGACCGTATTCACCGTGGTTGTAGCGGACCGCTATCTCCTTGCGGTTGAAGGGAGTCGGCGGACGGAACTCGAACCGGCAGGTGAAGAACGCATCCCACAGATCGTAGCGGGTATAGAAATCAACGGTCCGAGTGCCGATCTTGGTGAGATAGGAGTAGAACTTCCGGCTCCGGAAAAAGTCGAGGCTGAATGTCGGCCTGAACTGCCGTGTCTCAAAGTTCAGGTATATATCGAACTCGGTGTTCTCCAGGGCGATCGTGCCGCTCGCAAAAACGCTCTGCCGGTCGAGCATGTCGCGGGAGTCAAGTGAGAGGCCTATGCGGGGACCTCCGTCGTAGATCTGGATGGTGGGAAAGAAAAAGGGCGACGTGTAACTGAGCCCGAATTCCTTCCCCCCCGCTTCGATCTGTTCGGTGATACGACGCTCGATCCCGCGCGCTGCATCGATCGTGGCGGAATCGGCCAGCGCATGTGATTCGATAACATGCCCGATACACGTTCGTCTGCCGTCCATGAGCTGATCGTCGTCACCGGTGGCGGTGACCGCTGCGGCCACGGCGCGCCAGTTGTCGATGCGGCGAATCTCGTAACCATCCGGGGCGAATGCGGAAAAGAAACACCCTCCCGCGCCGGCGCTTGACGGGTTGAAGGCGCCGCCGATCGTGTTTGTGATCATCATGTCGACTTCACGCTCGAGATCGTGGTAGTAGATATTGAAGATACCGGTGCGATCACTCGCGTAGAAGAATCCCGAGCCGTCATCCGTCCATTCGGGATCACGCTCATCGGCGAATCCCGCTATGAGGGCCGTCTCATCCCCCGATGCGGGATCGATAAGCACGATATCCCGGCTCAGGCCGTCGAAGCGCGAGGCGAGTATCCCCCCCTCACCCCACGAGAGACCGAAGTACTGTCTGCCGTGGACTTCCTCTGTGATGACGGCACTCCGTCCCGACTCGGCGTCGACGATCGATACGCGATCGGTGCCGTCAGAGCTCACCACGCAGGCGATCCGCCGGCCGTCCGGCGACCAGGTGGGATCGGTGGCGCGCAGACCGTGCGTGAGGCGCTTTTTGCGGCCATTTGCCCGATTGAAGATAAAGATGTCGTTGATCGCGTACCCGTACCTGTTCTTCTTTGTCCGCTTGGAGTAGCAGATATCGCCTCCGTCCGACGAGCAGTCGAATCGCGAGGTAACATTGTCATCGAGCGTTTCAACCGTCCCGTCCGGGGTGACGCGCACCAGGGCGAGTTCCGAATAGTCTCCACCCCTGTTGGAGAGATACAGTATACCGTCCGCGCCCGTCTCCCGAGTGGGAAACAGGTTCATGAATCCGTCCCCGGCGATCCGCCCGCCTTCGCGGCCCTCCGTGCGGACGGCTCCAGCGGCGGCGCGGTAGTGTTTCATGACGTCCTCGTACCAGAGCCGGTACAGTTCGCCCTCGGAGATTCCGAGCACGCGTTTGCAGGCGCCGTTGAATGTCCAGTGCCTGAACCCCGAGAGCGCATCCATCAGTGCGGTGAGCTTCTCCGGGCCGAAACGCCGCGAGATGAAGATCACCATCGAGAATCCCTGGTTGTAGACCATCTCGGCCTGAAGAGAGTTCTTGCCGAAGACGCCCATCTCGTCCATCGAGAGCAGCCCGCCGTTCAGGGCGGCCACACGGAGAAGCATGTCGCGGTGGGAATCCCAGAAATCATTCCGCGCCACGCCGCACTGGTACTGCGCCGTTCCCTCGGCGAACCAGTTCGGAACGATCTCGCCGGCGATCGGCACGGACATCTGGAAGTTCGGATACCCCGTGATCACATCGGGGCGTTTTTCGCGCTCGAACGAGATCATCTGGAAATAGAACGCCGGGATCCTGCGCGGCATCTTCATGCTGCTCTGTATCGATACCATGTGGGTGAATTCGTGCGTGACGACGTTCCGCAGCCAGTTTGCGGTCCCCCTGAGATGAAACTCGATGTCCGATGCACTGATGTCGATCCGGTTGAGGTAGTAGTACGTCGCTCCCTCGGCCTGGTCGGATTTGTCGAACAGGTTGATATGAATCCTCGAGTCCGGCTCATAGGAATAGAACGCCGTTACCGGCCTGTAGATCTCCTCGGCGATGCGAGCGGCATGCTCGGCGCTCCACTCCTCACCGGGATGGTAATGGATCTCGAAATGGTCGGTTTTGAGGGTTCGCCATTCGATCTCGGAACGGTTCCATGCACCCGCGGCGTTCGGGATGCCGAACGTAAGGAACATGCAAAGGATCGAAAGAAAGACGAATCCGTATTCGCGCGAGGAGGCTGCTACTCTCACTTGTTCCCCATCCGATGTCATGCCATTTTCTGCCGATACAGGGGTTACAAGCTTTCCATCAAAGCAGGAAAACATACCCCTGTAACTTAATTGTTCACTACGGAGTACGCAAGCCAAATTCGCGTCCGCCCCCGCAGGCGCTACCGCGGCCGGATATTTTTAAGGTAGCGATAGATATCGCTCTCGGTCGTCAGTATGGCCCGGGAGTTCTTGCCCACCGTCTGCCGGTAGATATCGAGTGTCTTGAGAAATGAATAGAACTCGGGATCCTGCCGGTACGCATCGGCATATATCTTTGTCGCCTTCGCGTCGGCCTCGCCCCGTATCTCCTGCGATCTCTTGTACGCCTCCGACTGGATCCTGTTGAGCTCCCGTTCCTTCATTCCGACGATCTCGGCCTTTTTCCCCTCTCCCTCGGAACGGTACTTGGAAGCGATGCGCTGTCGCTCGGAGTTCATCCGCTCGAACACCTTCTTCTGGACTACCGCGACGTAGTTCAGTCGTGTGATCTGCACATCGAGCAGCTCGATGCCATACTGTGGAATGAGTTCGGACGCCCTCACGAGGATCTCCTCGATCAGCTTCTCGCGGCCGAGTTCGACCTGGTCGTAGACGGCCGTTATCTCCTCCTCCGTCTTATCCGTCTCCTCGGTGGCTTCCTGGCGCTCGAGGATCAGGTTCGAGTTACGCACGACTTCTATGAGGAGATGGCTCGAGACCACGTCCCGTGCGGCCGAATCGACGATATCGTCGAGCCGCCCCATTCCGCCGGTAATGTTACCGACGGACTGGTAGAAGAGCAGGGGATCGGTGATACGCCACCGTGCCGTCGTATCCAACTCGATATACTTCTTGTCGGCGGTCGGGATCTGGTCGGCCGAGCCGTCCCAGACCAGGATGCGTTTCTCGAACCGGTGCAGCGTCTGGATGAATGGTATTTTCACGTGCAGCCCCGCCTGGGTGACGGCGCCGCCGATCGGTTTGCCGAACTGAGTGATGATTGCCTGCTCCGATTCCTTGATGGTAAATAACGTGTTGCCCAGAACGATCAGCGCTATGATGATCAAAACGATTATGGTTACTGCTCTCTTGCCGGTCATTCTCCACCACCCCCCTTCCCCCGTCCCCCAAGGTCGAGGAGCGGCAGTATCGCTTTCTGTTTTTCGTCGACGATGTAGATTTCGTTGATCATCGGCAGGACCTCCCCCATCGTCTCGAGGTACAGCCGCCGGCGTGTAACGTCGGGGGCATTGCGGTATTCCGCATAGACCTGGTTGAAAAGCGTGGCATCCCCCATCGCGCGGTTCACGCGTCGGAGCGAGTACCCCTCGGCCTCGGCGATCATCTGCTCGGCCTCTCCCTGCGCCCGTGGTATCCGCTTGTTGTAATCCTCCCAGGCCTCGTTGATCATCTTCTCCTTGTCCTGCTTTGCTCGGTTGACCTCGTTGAAGGCCTGACGGACATCCTCGGGGGGATTCACGTCCTGGAGCTTGACGGTGACCACCTGGAGCCCCGATTCGAACTTGTCGAGGAGTTCCTGGAGCCCGATCTCCACCTCAACCGCGATCTCGATACGCCCGACGGTGAGCACATCGGTGACGTTCCGGTCACCGACGACGCGCCGTACGACCGCCTCGGACATCGGCCTGAGCGTTTCGACCGGAACCCTTATCTTGAACAGATACTTGTACGGGTCCTTGATACGGTACTGGACGATCCACTCGACCTCGGCCACGTTCAGATCGCCGCTGAGCATCAGCGATTCGTCTAGATACCTCTTCGGGCTGTACGTCGTACGGATGCCGGCCTTGAGCGTCCTGAAGCCGAACTCCTCCTTGAAGACCTTCTTGACCTTCACCTTTTTCACCGTCTCGATACCGAACGGCACCTTCATGTGGAGCCCGGGCGTCGTCTGGCGTACGTACCTGCCGAAACGCTGCACGACTCCGATTTCGTCGGCTCCGACGGAGTACAGTCCGGAGGCCAGCATGACGATCACGACGACCACGAGGACAAGTCTCTGGATCGAACGGCCGGAGACGTTGTACGGTTTATTACCGACTACGATCTGCATACGATTTGTCCTTTCTCTTCTCTCTCCTGCACTGTCATACCATGCTCACCCATCGGCACGCGCACGAAACAGCATCAGCCTCTCCGGGGGCGAGCCCTCGTATTTCTATACAACGAATAAAGATTCCTTATTCAAAATGCTAACCGGAAATTATCGTACCGGATGCCGGCGAGAATCGTCAATACTATTTTCCGTCGGTGGGCTCGACCGTACGATATTGGTAGCGGGCGCGGCAGGTCCCCTCGCTCGATACCATGCAGGGACCTCGTGGATTCCGCGGCGTGCACCGCCCGCCGAAGAGAGGGCACTGTCCGGGTTCCGAGTCGCCGAGAATCACCTCGTGGCAGATGCATCCCGGGAGAACATCGACCGCTTCGGGATTGCCGGAGAGGCCGAGTTTGCACCGTGCGTCGAGGCGCCGGTGGGGCTCCCTCAGGGCGAGCCCGGATGCCGGGATGACAC
The DNA here is from genome assembly GCA_965601905.1 of uncultured bacterium. GTDB lineage: Bacteria > Krumholzibacteriota > Krumholzibacteriia > Krumholzibacteriales > Krumholzibacteriaceae > DATKWS01. Next base: position 7,868 of record CBFCXB010000049.1, read on the forward strand.
CGATGCCGCGCCAGGGGGAATCGCACCGTTCGAACACCGTGTCGATCACGCGCCTTGCCTTCTCATTCCCCTCGTCCGTTACAACCCGCCGATACAGGTTGACGACGCGGTACGGCGGTCCGGCGGCCGCCTGCGAGAGCAACTCGAGGATTGCGCGGATAATATCGAGCGGCTCGAATCCCGTGATGACTCCGGGTACGTTGTACTTGGTTTCGAGAAACAGGTAACCGTCACGCCCCAGGACGGTGCTTACGTGCCCGGGCAGGAGGAAACCGTCGAGGGAACCTGAATCCCGTTCAAGGAGGAACGCGAGCGCCGGCGGTATCAACCGTAACGATGGCACGATCGAGAAATTGGATGGCGGGGCATCGAGAAGCGCCGCGGCGATCGGACCGGCGGTCGTCTCGAATCCAACAGCCATGAAAACAACTTCGCGCCCGGGATGTTCGCATGCGATGCGCACGGCGTCACGAGGCGAATAGACGACGCGGATATCGCATCCAGCCGCCTTCATCGCCTCGAGAGATGTTTCGGAAGAGGGAACACGGAACATGTCGCCGAAGGTAACGACGATGGCCTCCCGGCGTGCGGCCGCCTCGATGGCGAGATCTATGTCGGAGGCGGGGCATACGCACACGGGGCAGCCGGGTCCGGCCACCAGGCGCAGCCCCGCGGGGAGCACGGCCCGAATGCCCGCCCGTGCTATCGCGTGCTCGTGCGTGCCGCACACGTGCATGAGTCGCACGGGACGGGGCAGCTCGGATCTCTTGAGGGCATACGCCAGCGGTCCGGCTACCTCCGGATCATGAAACGAGTCGAGGATATGGTTCTGTGACATATCACTTCAACCGGAAACGCCCGCCCGGCCCCGGGACGGTGCCAGGCCAAAAATCCACCCCCGAAAGAATGACGGTCCTAGGCTAACCGTCGGGATTGTCGACCTCGTGCGTCATACCGGCCCGGTAGACCTTCTTGATCAGATCGAGCGTCTCGAGCGCTTCCCGCTCGTCGAGTTTCTCGATCGCATATCCCGTATGGATGAGCACGTAATCACCGATGCACACGCCATCGAGCAGGTCGAGCCTGACGCTCTTCCTGATGCCGCCCGCCTCGGCAATGGCATCGTCGCCGTCCATCTCGACGATCTTCATCGGAATGCCGAGACACATCAGCGCCCACCCCGTTTCCGGTAGAATCCCTCGATCCAATCGATCCACGCATCGATCCCGGCGCCGGTCTTGCAGGAGACTTCGAGTATGTCAATGGTCGGATTCATCTCCCGCGCCTCCCTGCGCGCACGTTCGATGTCGAAATCAACGTGAGGAAGCAGATCCACCTTGTTCAGTATCATGAGGCGTGACTCGATGAACATCAACGGGTACTTCTTCGGCTTGTCGTCCCCCTCGGTAATGCTGAGAAGCATGACCCGCCCATCGACGCCGAGCTCGAATTCCGCCGGGCATACGAGATTGCCGACATTCTCGATAAAGAGCATGTCGATGGCGTCAAGGTCGATCTGGTGAAGCGCCGAATGGACCATGGCGGCATCGAGATGGCACACGTTCCCCGTCTCGATCTGCCGCACTATTGCACCGTGTGCCATCACCCGCTCCGCGTCCCTGCTCGTTTGCAGATCGCCCTCGATCACCGCGACCCGGTACGCCCCGGTAAGGCGGGGTAAGGTTTTTTCCAGAAGCGATGTCTTGCCCGCCCCGGGTGCGCTCATCAGGTTGAGAGAAAAGACATCGTGCTTTGTGAGAAGGCTCCTGTTCTCCCCGGCGATTTCGCGGTTCCTGCCGCGGATATCCTCACCAATCCGTATTTCATGCATCAGGACACCGCTTCCTTTCAGTTCCCGATTCCTGCTGCGATTCGATGACGCGATCAGCGCCATCATCGACGTCGATATAATCCACCTCCATCTCCCTCCCCGTTTTCACATCGATCTCCGCGCTTTGACACGCTGGACAGATGAACACGAGCTCCCGCGGGCAAAACTCGGCGCCGCACGCCCTGCATCGCAGCTCGAGCGGAACAATCTCGCATTCGAGTTTTCCTCCCTCGGCGACGGTGCCCCGCCTCAGCACGTCGAAGGCGAAGCGCAGGGCATCCTCGTTCACACCGGACAGCTCACCGATCCTGAGATGAATCGTACGGACCGGCCCACCGCCACCGCGTTCGGCCGCCCTGGCGACCACTCCGAGGAGATTCTTCATCAATGAGACTTCATGCATTTCCCGATCTCCTCGCGGGCATCTTTCTCGATATCGCCCGGTGCGGCCTCCCCGTGATCTCGCCGGCAATCTCGTCGGCGAGCTCCGGTATGACGCCCGCCACGGCGGGCACGCACCCCTCCTCGAGGGTCAATACGTCCTCCGCCTGTACGGCAAATATAACAACCTCGGACGGCATATGAAATCCCAAACGCCTTCCCAACTCAAGAGCGGTTACGAGATCGATGTCGTGGAACGAGGCGATGCGCGGGGGGAGG
>CBFCXB010000050.1:0-10247 GCA_965601905.1 uncultured bacterium
CCGCCTCCTCCGATGGAAGGCTCAGGGCCTCGTCCTTGGAGTTGGTGTGGAGCGACTGGGTGCCGCCGAGAACGGCGGCGAGCGCCTGGAGCGTTACCCGTATCACGTTATTCTCGATCTGCTGGGCGGTCAGCGAGCACCCCGCCGTCTGGGTGTGGAACCTGAGCAGAAGTGATTTGTCCTTTTTCGCGCCGAAGCGCTCCCGCATGATACGTGACCAGATCCGCCGGGAAGCGCGGAACTTGGCGACCTCCTCGAAGATGTTGTTGTGAACGCAGAAGAAGAAGGACAGGCGCGGTGCGAAAGAGTCGACATCGAGCCCCGCGTCAATCGCCGCGCCGACGTAGGTGACCGCATCGGCGAGCGTGAAGGCCGCCTCCTGCACTGCCGTGGAGCCCGCCTCCCTGATGTGATAGCCGCTGATGCTTATCGTGTTCCACGAGGGAGTGTGGTCCTTGCACCACGCGAAGATGTCGGTCACGATCCGCATCGAGGGAGCGGGGGGGTAGATGTAGGTGCCCCGCGCATAGTACTCCTTGAGGATATCGTTCTGGATGGTCCCCACTATAGACCCGAGGGAAATCCCGCTGTCCTCCGCCAGCACGGCGTACATGGCGAGCAGGATCGAGGCGGTCGCATTGATCGTCATGGAGGTGCTCACGCGATCGAGGGGAATATCCTTAAACAAAGTTCTGAGATCATCAATGCAATCTATTGCTACACCGACTCTTCCAATTTCGCCTTGTGCCATCGCATGGTCGGAGTCGTATCCCATCTGGGTGGGGAGGTCGAAGGCGATCGACAGTCCCGTTTGCCCCTGTTCGAGCAGGTACCGGAACCGTCTGTTTGTTTCCTCGGCCGAGCCGAAGCCGGCGTACTGGCGCATTGTCCAGAGACGTCCGCGGTACATGGTCGGGTAAACGCCCCGCGTGAAGGGGTAGGAGCCGGGGAATCCGGCACGCTCCCGATACATTTCTTCCGCCGCATCGAGCGGCGTGTAGAGGGGCGCGATTTCGATCTCCGAGGTCGTATTGAAGCGGGGTTTGCGCTCACCACGCTTCTTCTTGAATGGTTCGTATACCCCGTCGCGCCACTCCTCGTGCGATCCGGAGAGGGTATTTGTGTCCGCCATCGGTATCCTTTCTCATTCTACAAAGGGATGTTGCCGTGTTTCTTCGGGGGGAGCTGCTGCCTCTTGTTGAGGAGGTTCTCAAGGGCGTGGATGATCATGGGCCGCGTGTTCTCGGGCATGATGACATCATCGAGGTACCCGAGGCCTGCCGCCACGTACGGATTGGCGAACGCGTCGACATAATCACCGATTCTCTTCTGCCGCTCGGCTTCAGGATCCTCAGCGGCGCCGATTTCACGCCGGAATAGTATGTTCACCGCTCCCTCGGCGCCCATGACGGCCAGCTCGGCCGTCGGCCACGCGATGTTGTAATCGCTGCGGATGTGCTTGCTCGACATCACGCAGTAGGCGCCGCCGTACGCCTTGCGCGTGATGACGGTAAGCTTGGGGACCGTCGCTTCGCAGTACGCGTAGATCAGCTTCGCACCGTGCTTGATGATACCGTTCCATTCCTGATCGGTACCCGGGAGGAATCCGGGCACGTCCTCGAAGGTGAGAAGGGGAATATTGAATGCATCGCAGAAGCGCACGAAGCGTGCCCCTTTGATCGAGCTGTTGATATCGAGAACGCCTGCCAGGTGGGTCGGCTGGTTTCCCACGATCCCGATCGCGTGGCCGTTCAGCCGGGCGAATCCGACGACGATGCTCAGGCCCCAGAGCGCCTGCACCTCGAGAAACTCGCCGTCGTCGACGATGAGATGAATGGCGTCCTTCATATCGTATGGGGACCGCGGATCGTCGGGCACGATCTTCCGCAGGCGCGTTTCGACGCGTGTTGGATCGTCGGTCGGCGGAATGTGCGGCGGGTCCTCCATGTTGTTCTGCGGTAGGAACGAGAGGAGATGCTTGATCAGATCGATGCAATCCTCGTCATCCTCGGCGATAAAATGCGCGACGCCGCTCTTGGCGTTGTGGGCGAGCGCGCCGCCGAGATCCTCCTGGCTGACATTCTCGTGCGTAACCCTCTTGATCACGTTCGGCCCCGTGATGAACATGTGGCTTGTCTTGTTCACCATGATGATGAAATCGGTGAGTGCTGGGGAATAGACGGCGCCGCCCGCGCTGGGCCCCATGATGGCCGATATCTGCGGGATGACACCGGAGGCGAGCGTATTTCTGAGAAAGATGTCGGCGTACCCGCCGAGGCTCGCAACACCCTCCTGGATCCGAGCCCCGCCGCTGTCATTGAGACCGACCATCGGCGCTCCATTTTCAACAGCCATGTCCATGAGGCGGATTATCTTGCCCGCATTGGCCTCGCTGAGGGAGCCGCCGAAGATGGTAAAGTCCTGCGCGAAGGCGAATGTGTTGCGGCCGTGGATCAGCCCGTGACCGCACACGACGCCGTCGCCGACGGTTCGCTTTTCACTGAGTCCGGGCCAGGTCGATCGATGGGTCACGAAGACGCCGAGTTCCTGAAAGGTTCCCTCGTCGAAGAGAAGGTGAATACGTTCACGCGCCGTGAGGCGCCCCGATTCGTGTATCTTCTGTATCCGCTCACGTCCCCCACCGAGAAGGGCCTGTTCGCGTTTCTTTGTCAGGTGTTCGTACTTTTCCTTTTTTGTTTTCAACGGTTTGTCCTCCTCTAGAGATCATTGTTCCATCCCGGATTGTGACCGGGACGTTCGGGATTCCCCTCCGGCGGTGGAGCCGGTGTTGCCGCGGCGATGCACCGTATCGAGCTGATGCCGGACGTTCGGATATGTGATTCACGGCTTATTCTAGGCCAGGAAGATCGGTCGGTCAATCGGATTGTAGATGAAATATTGTAGATGAAATATATTGTCAAAGCGTGATACGATCAATATAGTGCACCTTTGATGTAACTTGCGATTTCGGTAGGTACATACCATTTTGAAGAGAGGAGAGGATTCATGAACGTGAGAAGGTTATCGGTACGTGTCGCCGTTATGGCTTTGTGCTTGTTGCTCCTCGTCTCGTGCTCCGAAGGTGAGAAGGAGGAAACGGCCGAGGGGGAACAGCCGCAGGAGAAGGCGCAGCAGACCATCTCGTATCTCGACGAGGATGTCAGTTTCGGCGTCTACTTCGATGAGAAGGGCACGCTGCGGACACTTTCGCTCGACGGGAAACAGCAGGAATTCGACGTCTATATAATCATCAGCTTCCCGGCGGATATTGAGATAGCCGCGGCGGAATGGCGTTTGGAGTTGCCCGAAGGGGTCTCGCTCATCAATGATAAATATATCCTGAGGCGCACCATCGCCATGGGGCTCATGGATCACGGGCTGAGCGAACGTTTTCCCTGTGTCAGCGGCCCCGCGTGCATCTTGCATACCCTGACCCTTCACACCGACAGGGAGCTGAAGAACGCCGAGATAGCCGTGCTGCCATCGGAGGAAGGCGAGTTTCTCGGTGTTGCAGAGTGTATCGAGGGTTATCCCCGGATCAGGGCGACCTCGTACCGCGGGGTGGTCAACCCGGAGAAGTAACGGAGTTACCGGCCTTGAAATTGTTCCGTCGCACCGGCAGGGTTCTCTTTCGATGGATCGTCATCGCGGCCCTCCCGGTTGTCATGATCCTCTGGAGCATGGGTGCGTGGGGCGGTATCGTTTCCCCGAAAAACGGCGGCGGTCTTCCCGAATCATACAACCGTCTTGGGATACATCGAAAGAATGCATTCACCATCAAGTATGGGTGGGTGCGTAAGATTCGACTGGGCACTCCGCTCGGACCGTCGGGAAGGTCCGTTGAGGCATACACCCCCGGAGGCGTAATTCCCGGGGGGGGAGTGGTGAGCGGCACTCTCGTGCTCCCCGCGGTGCTCGGACTCTACAGCGACATTCCACAAGCGCCGTTCAAGGCGAGCACCCTCCAGCGTGCGCTCTTCGACGGCCGGCTCGGCCGGCCGTCGATAGGCTCGTACTACCGAGAAGTGTCACGCGGGCTCTTCGACGTCTCCGGCGAAGTATACGACTGGGTTCATCTCGAGCATTCCGAGAGCCACTACGCGGGATTGTTTCATGGGACCTACCCGGAAACCGATAGAACCGGCGAGATGATCCGGGAGATACTGGATCAAATCGACCCGTCCGTCGATTTCGGTGCCTACGACAATGACGGGGACGACGGTGTACCGAATTCGGGGGATGATGACGGATATGTCGACGCCCTTCTCGTCATCCATCCGACGAGGGGAGCCGAGTGCGGGGGCAGCGCGCACATCTGGTCACATTCGTGGAGTTACAGCGAATGGCCCGCCTCGGGCGGCGAGCCGTACCGGACGAACGATGCGGCTGCGGGGGGCAGCGTCATTCTCGTCGAAGATTACATCATCGTGCCGGCGCTCTCGTGCGAACGGGATAAAGACCTGATGATCGAGATCGGTGTCTACTGCCACGAGATCGGGCACACGCTCGGCCTGCCCGACCTGTACGATCCGAACGGCGGATCGCACGGTATCGGGTACTGGGGGCTCATGGGGACCGGCAACTGGAACACGCCCGCATCCCCGGCGCATCTCTGCGGCTGGTCCAAGGAACAGCTCGGCTGGGTCGAGGGAGTCGAGATAGACTGGCGTGAGCGCAGCATCGATCTCGAGCCGGTGTACGAAAGCGGGACGGTGGTAAAACTCCCGTTGCCGTACACACGATTCTCGCGGCGGTCCGAGACGTCGCTCTCGGGGGAATACGCCATTGTATGCGGATATTCCGTGGAGGAATCGGAGAACCGCAACTGGGCAGGGATTGGATACGGCAACACGTGGCACGAATCGATGATACGTGGATTCCGCCGGACCGGCGGCGGTCCGATAACGCTGACTTACGATGCGTCAATCGACGCGGAGGATGGGTACGACTTCGGGTACGTACTGGTTGAGACCGGGGCGGCTATCGATACGATCGCCGTCTACAACGGACGCGAAATGATGGTGGGTGAGACGGTCGAACTCGGCATGTACCTGACGCCGGGGATATACGACTTCGTCGTGCGTTTTCTGTTCCTGTCGGACGACACGGAGAGCAATGAGGACGGCTTCTACGATTCGGAGTTCGGTTACGGATTCGCCGTGGACAACGTATCGGTACAGGGCGGGGGGATCGACTACTTCAGCGATTTCGAGGAGGATGCGGGAGGGTGGCGAGCCGATTCACCGCCGGCCGAGTATTTCATCGTCGAGAACAGGAGACCGCACGGTTTCGACCGGCACCTCCCCGGCGAGGGGATCCTGGTCTGGCACGCGGAGAATAGCATCGCATACGGGCTGTTCGGAAACAGCGGCGGATTCACCGATCGGCAGGCGCGTGGGCTCGTGCTCGAGGAGGCGGACGGACTGTACGACCTTCTCGCGGGCGACAATATGGGTGATGCGGGCGATCCGTTCCCCGGGCGGAGCGGCAACACGTCGTTCAGCCGCACGACGAATCCGGGCAGCAGGAGCAACGGGGGATCAAGCACACCCATCGAGATATCCGCCATAGGGGGCGGCGTACGGATCGCGGCGCATTACACGGGCGGTATGCCGGCGCCCGCCGTGATCTCGGTGTACCCCGATACGATCGATCGCTCGATCGATAGCGGGGCCGTCCTCGATATCAGGGGATCTTCGATGCTGTTCGGCGCCTCATGCGCCCTCTCCCGTGGCGATCTGGTGGTACATCCCGATACGATCGCCTGGCTCGGTGAACGGAGACTCCTCGCCGCATTTCCGGAATATGAATTACTCGTGGGAGCGTGGGGGCTCACCGTGGTGAGCGGCGACGGGCAGGCGGCAACCGCCCCCGCCCCCGTTACGGTGCTTTCCGTCTACGAGACGGCGCGGGTCACGAACGGCAGGGACGCTCTCGTCGCGGAGTGGGAGATTGCGGGGACGATGAACGTTGGTGGGAGCCGTTTGTATCGTTCCGACCTCGGCGGGCCCTTCACCCTTCTCGCCGACGTACCGGTTCCGGACCAGGACTGCTATTTCCGCTTCAGGGATTCCGCCGTGGCGCCGGAAATAGCCTACGCGTACCGTATCGTTACCGTTCTCGACGGTGGGGCGGAGGAGACCCTGGACCTGCCCGGTCCATACCGAATACCGGCTCTTCCATTCATCGCGGACCAGAACATGCCCAATCCGTTCAGAGAGAAGACGACGATCAGTTTCTTCGTGCCGCGACCGATGAGAATATCGGTCGATCTCTACGACGTGGCGGGGAGACAGGTATACTCGTGGGGACTGCGGCACTATGATCGGGGCACGCAGCGCATCGACTGGGCCCCCGATAAAAAGGCGGTAACGGCCGGCGTCTACTTCTGCGTCTTCAGATCCGGCAGGATGGAACATGCCGTCAAACTGGTTCTGATTCGTTGATGAAATGACAGTTCTCAGCGTACGTCCATGATCCCGGCGGATGCGGCTGGAAAGATCGAGAGACATCACCAATGCCCCGATTTTCCTAAAAGATGTACGATATGCCGACGTGAAAAGAGACGTGCGTGAACTGTTTCTCGTCGATCTCGACCTCCCGCCGGTTGAACCGGTAGATACGGTAGTGGTACGGACTGACCCAGATATTGCCCATTGCCTCGATCGTGATGTTTTCCTTGATCGATCGTGTTACTCCGCCGCCGCCGATGAAATAAAATGTGGTCTGCGACGGTCTGAACGTATTGGTAGGTGTTACCGTAATCGGATCCGCGGAGAGGAAGCCGATGCCGAGACTAGCGACGGGACGGTATGGGATCAGGTAGGGCAGTATGGTCGTCAATCCCAGCTGGTAACTGAAACCGCCGACCGACGTGCCGCTTTCATCGGAGAAGAGATACCCGAGGCGATTCTCGAAATAGATGTTCGCTTGGAACTCGTACCTGATCCGCAGATCGAAGCCCGGACCGTTCTCTAGGCCGAAATAGTCATTGTCGAGAATGAAGAAGCCGGGAAAGAATCCGATCCCGATACGTCGATTCGATTCGCCGAGCGCGTTGGATGGAAGGACCGCCGCGATGATGGTGAAACACAGAACAGCCGACAAAACGAGCTCATATCGCATTTCTCCAGCGAGAGTTACTTTCATGTAACGACTTCCTTGAGAGGGTCTTTGTGTTCGAAATGCCGGGTTCGGTTTTCATTGGTAATATAAGGGATGGATGATCCGTAAGAAAGGCCAATTACAATTGACATACGGAAAGCCGGTATTTAGACTTCCCCTGATTTTGAGGAGGTTGCCGGTTTGAATGAGACTACATGGTGTTTCCATGATCCGGTGGACGAGATCCTCGAGGTGGTGTGGATCCTGGAGGAGGAGGGAAAGCCAGCGACCATGGAGAATATCCTCGAGAAAAACAAACGAGATCTGGTCGCTGCCGATCTCATAGAGAAGGTTCTCGCCGATGGATTCCTGAAACGGAAGGGTGAGGCGTACGAGTGCACGGAAACAGGCCGGGAACGGGCAAAGAACGTTATCAGGCGGCACCGGCTCGCCGAGCGTCTCCTCGTCGATGTTCTCAATATGCAAGTGATCGCGATCGAGGCGAGCGCATGCTGCTTCGAGCATTTCCTCTCTCCCGAGGTGACCGACCGGATCTGCACGCTGCTCGGCCATCCGCGCAAATGTCCGCACGGTTCCCATATCCCCCGCGGCCCCTGCTGCATTAGGGCCGAGAAGCAGCTCGAGACGATCGTCGTGCCTCTCAGTGAGCTCAAGGCGGGTGAGTCGGGAAGGATCACTTACATATCGACGTCGAATCACCAGCGCCTCGACAGATTGACCGCCCTGGGCCTGTTGCCGGGACGCGTCGTCAGGGTGCATCAGCGAGAGCCGCTATTTGTTGTTTTTCTCAATGCGACGCAGCTTGCGCTGGAGAGGGAAATCGTCGAGGAAATCCATGTGCTCAGAGGATGAGCGCACCTCATTGCTCAAATAATGAATATACCGTAATAGGATCGGATTGAATGCACCACATACCGATACGGTTCTTCTCGTTGGAAATCCCAATGTTGGAAAGAGCGTCATCTTCTCGTATTTGACTGGGCGTTATTCCATCGTTTCAAATTACCCCGGTACGACCGTTGAGATCTCCCGTGGTTTGATTGGACTTACCCGTTCCCGGGAGGTCATAGATACTCCAGGTATGAATTCCCTCTTTCCGAAGAGCGAGGATGAGCGCGTCACGCGGGATATCCTCCTGGAGAATCTCGGCGCGACGGTCGTCCAGGTGGCTGATGCCAAGAATCTTTTCCGGGCGCTCATTCTGACTACCCAGCTCGCGGAGCTCGGATGCCGCCTGATCCTCGTACTCAACATGATGGACGAGGCACGCCAGCGGGGGATCGTGATCAACAGCAAGGCGCTCTCCAAGCATCTCGGTATCGAGGTGATTCCGACGGTGGCCGTCGAGAAACGCGGGCTTCCCCGGCTTGCCGGCGCGTTGAACGCCGGCGAGGCGCCCGTTCCCCGCGTTTCCATCGTGTATCCGCCGTTTGTGGCCGAGGAGATGCCGGAAACGGAGCGGGCGATCGGGAAGGGGAACGAGTATGGTTTGTTCGGAACGCTGAGCGTCATGACGGGCGATGGGAGTATGCTGGAGGGGGGCGGCCGCGTCGAACGCACCGAGTTGTCGCGGCTCATGGAACGGCTTGCCATGAAGGAGAAGGCCCTGCCAAACCGCTATTCATTTTTCATCGCAACGGCGCGAATGGAGTACGTCGAGCGGATCGTCGGCCTTGTTGAGAGCGGCAGGGAGAAAACGGTGTCGCAGGGGAAGGGTTACCGGGGGTACGTGCCGTTCGCCGCCATCGCCGTCATCGCCATCATCCTGTACCTTGCGGCCGGTGCCGCCCGTCTTACCATGCTGGGCCTGCACCCGACGATCCCCGTGCTTCTCGTCGCGATCCTCGGCATCACCTACGCCGGCGAGGAACGCGTCAATCGTATCACGCTCCATCCCATTCTCGGCATCCTCGTGGTGCTTGTTGTTCTCTATCTGATCTACATGCTGGTGGGCATTTTCGCGGCCGGTGCTCTCGTGAACCTTCTCGAGGAGCGGCTGTTCGATGGGGTGCTCATTCCGGCACTCAGCGGGCTCCTGCACGCCGGTTGGGTCAAGGATCTGTTCTTCGGCGAATTCGGCCTGATCAGCATGGGACTCAAGTACGCTATCTCGATCGTTCTGCCGATCGTATTCGTCTTCTTTCTCGTTTTCGCCTTCCTCGAGGACAGCGGGTACTTCCCCCGTCTCACCGTGCTGACCAACAATATATTTCGGACGGTGGGCGTGAACGGAAAGGCCACGCTTCCGGTCGTTCTCGGATTCGGGTGCGTGACAATGGCCGTTCTGGCGAGCAGGATTCTCGAGTCGAGAAGGGAGCGGCTGATCGTCGTTACGCTGATGGCGCTCGCCATCCCCTGCTCCGCCCAGCTCGGCGTCGTCATGGCGCTCCTTTCGGCCATCTCGGCGAAAGGAGTGATACTGATCGCGTGTATTATCATAGGGGAGTTCTTTATTGTCGGATGTATTCTCTCCCGGCTGCTCAAGGGTACGCGGTCGGATTTTATTCTCGAGCTGCCGCCTCTGCGTATACCAAAGCTCGCGAACATCATGCTGAAAACGGGGGCGCGCGTGAAGTGGTTTGTGAGGGAGGCACTGCCGTTTTTTATCTTCGCGACGCTGATTCTCTTTATCCTCGACAAATCGGGCGGGCTGGTGATCCTCTACAGGGCCGTCGAGCCGGTGACGAAGCGGCTGCTCGGCCTGCCGGTCGAAACCGCCACGGTATTCATTATCGGATTCTTCAGGCGCGATTACGGCGCCGCCGGGCTCTACGTGTTGTGGGAGGAGGGCGCCCTCGCCGGGAACCAGGTGGTGGTGGCGCTCGTTGTGATGAGTCTGTTTCTTCCCTGCCTCGCAACGCTCATCGTCATGATAAAGGAACTCGGTTTCAGGTATGCGTTCTCGATTCTTCTCTTCGTTCTTGTTGTTTCCTTACTGAGTGGCGGTATTCTGCATCTCCTGCTGAGCGTGACGGGTATACGGCTGTAGGTATGCGGTTGCCGGGATTCGCGATGCGGCTCATCGCCCGTTCTTTTTGACAACGAGTATAGAGTTGAAACCGCCGAATCCGTCCGGCTCGATCGTCGGTGAACCGGGATCGGTGATCTTCGACGTCCGGTCG
>CBFCXB010000051.1:0-10240 GCA_965601905.1 uncultured bacterium
ATGACGATGCGATCTCCGAGTATCGACACCGAACCGCCGAAGTGGTCGTACTGCGCGAGATCGTCGGGCGACAGCTGCTGCTCCAATCTCCACTGGCTTCCGTCGCGACGCAGCACATAGGCGGCTCCCCTGTACCCGTCGTGCCACTGGACGCCGACGACGGCGTAATCTCCGTCGATAGCGACTGAGTATGGGACCCGGCTTTCGATCCGGGCCTGCGGTGCGGACCCCTCTTGGGCATGGAGCTTCTCGAACGCACCAGACGCCAGGATTGCTAACGCCGAGAGAATTACTACACTCATGCCGCATACGACCCGGCTCGACACTCTACTGTAAAGGCTCGTGTTCATGACGACCCCCTTATCGCGTTACACTGTAATTGATTTGTTTTATATCAGATCCACAGATAGGACACCTGAGAACCTCTTTGATTCGTTTTTAATCTTACCAGGGACATAGATTATATTCAATAGAGATGATTTTTATCTGATGATTATTATCTCTTGAGCGGCGGATTTCACGGAAAGAGGGTGTCCCTCCTGAAAATTGTATCCGGGCAATTATCAATAGTCCTTTGTATCTGAGTTGATTTTATAAGCCGTTAAAAAAACTTGTGATTTTTAGGTTGTAGAAAGGGAAGAAAGGCGGTATCCCACGGAAGAGCATTTACAATCTTTTAGCCTGTCCAGGCGGCTGTCGGTGATTCTGTTACATTGAAATGGATAAGGTTCCGCCGCTCGTTGCACATAACGAGAAAAACGAACAGTACTCGAAATGTTGCTGTCGGAAAGGTGAAAAAATCAACTGAGACGATATCTTTGGCGTGATTCTTCAGAAATGCTCGCCAGCTCTGGGAGGGAGGCTTGCGATGGCCTACCATATACTTTGAGACTGTAACTTGGCTGACCTCGATGTTGAGTTTGAGCAACTCACCATGAATCCTAGGCGCACTCCACAGTGGATTGGCCTGCGACATTCTTCGAATAAGATCACTGATCTACTTGGGGACTCTCCGCCTACCCGGCCATCTCGGCCGGCTCTTCCATCTCCAGAACAGTTTGAATCCCTTCCTGTGCCACCGGATGACGGTCTCGGGTTGGACCGAAGCAGGCGGTTTTCGCCAGTCAGGCCAAAGTCGTTAGAGGATGATCCAAAGTGTTCGTTCCCTGTCCGTCAAGCGAGGTCTTTTGGTATTCCGTTGCAGGACGTCGAGTTGATGACGTAGCGCGAGGTTCTCCAAGGTCAACGCACGGTGCAACATCAATGCTGAAATGAAGGTGCGTGGGAAGATTAAGAACATGAAATCTATGATGTAACGGCAACGGCGTAAGTGCAAAGATGCCAACGTGGACGACATTTTCAAAAGCGACACGTGAATTTCGCAGATGGTTTAGAAGTTGAAGCAGCTTGAAAGAGGAAGTCGAGGATGCGCAGGAATAATTCTCATACACAACATTTGACAATATCTCGCATGGCAAATTGGGTGGTGTTTCTGAGCTGGGCCACCCCTTTGAACCAGGCTGGCGGTCCGAATTTCATAAGATGGTGGACACTGTCGCAAAGAATTCGAACCTTTGCCCAGATTCCTTTTAAGGCGGGGATACTCGATATAGGCGCCGCTCCGATCTATCAGCAAATCGCGTCTAAGGCACTGCAACTTCGACGATTAAATATGAGCAACTCGTCAATCGCAGGAAGGCTCGGTGTGACCGACAAGACGGCGGCCAGATCTATTGACTGGATCCGGCGCGGCAGACATCAACCCCACAGCTAGAATGTTCAGCTTTTGATTCCTCAAATCAGGGAGTATTGTGAGGAACGCTCACGATAGAACCATGCCCAGTGGCAATGCCCAAAGCTTGCCTCCCAAGGAAACAGCCTCGGTACCATTGTAAGCAAGTATCGCTGCCCGACAGTGCGGGGTGACGGATATGAACGCTCTAAGACCCGCGAGATCCCGGTTCGTCCATCGCGTTCCCGATTTCGACTCGATGGCAATGCACGATTGCCCGGCTTCGATGACGAAATCGACCTCATGCCGGCCCTGCACGTTCCAGAAATGGAGCCGTGCTTCAGACCATCGGGCATCCAGGATTCCCAGCAGATTCTGGGCGACGTACGTTTCGAATGCACCGCCCTTGAAAGGCTCCGGCAGATCGTCCCCGGAGAGTCCCATCCCCGCCAGGTAGCACGCCAATCCTACGTCCCCCAGATACAACTTGGGTGTCTTGATGAGCCTCGATGCCCGGTTGCGTAAGTACGGACTCAGACGATACGCCACATAAGACATTTCGAGCAGCGACAGGTACCTCGACGCGGTCGCGGCGCTGAGCTTCGCATCCCTGCCGATCTGACTCGGACTCAGCAACTGCCCCGTCCGAAGCGCCGCGAGACCTATGAGATTGCGAAATGAGATGATATCGCCGATTTGACTGAATTCCCGAATATCCCGCTCCAGATACGTTTGCTCGTAGCCGCGGAACCACACGACTCGATTCCTCACCTCGCCGAGGCAAACGGACGGCATTCCTCCCGATAAAATCTCGTCAGGTTTGATCGGCGTAACGGCCTCGATCCCTCGCGGGATGCTGCAGGAATCGAAGAAGGTCTTGATAAACGGCCCGTTCTTCGTGGTACTGGATATTTCACGCCGGGTGAACGGGTGCAGGACGAAGTAGACCGCGCGCCCCGCGAGTGACTCCGAAATCCCCCGGAGCATGGAGAAATTCGCCGATCCGGAGAGCAGAAATCGACCCGCAATTCGCTCACGGTCCACGCTGCGCTTGATGGCCCCGAGTATCTCGGGGCATTTATGCGCCTCGTCGATCGTAATAGGCTCGTCCGTTGCGACGAATCCGTCGGGATCCTCCTTGGCGGCCGCCAGCTGCGCAAAGTCGTCGAAGCTGACGTAGCGGCGTTTCTTGAGTGCCGGCTCCATTTGAAGAAACGTGCTCTTCCCCGTCTGTCGCATCCCCGTCAGGACGACGACAGGCATGTCGGCGAGAGCATCTTTCACCGCCGATGCAATATCTCTCGGACGATAAATAGTCATATCATTTCACATGATAGTGGCAATATGACACTATGTCAAGATATTTTTTGACATCAACACGAATAGCCGCAGCCTTTCCATTGCCGGACGGGTTTTACTCGTGTGACGGCGTGGGATTCTACCCCGCAGAAGAGAAAAATTGGTGGGCGCTGTCGCATAGAATTTGAGCCGCTATGCTGATACCCCTCGAAGCCACACTCTTGGATACAGGTGCCGCCCCAATCTACCAACTAATTGCCACGAAAGCGCTTCATCTCCAACAATTTGGCTTGAGCCACTCGGCGATCGCTGGGAGGCTCGGTGTCACCGATAAAACGGTGGCAAAGACTGTGCGGTGGTTTCGTGGCGTCCACCACGATCCCAAGGCGTAGTACAACATCGCACGACTCGTCTTAGTTAAGTGGTCTTAGAACTGCTTCCGGTGCTGGTGACCCGTATCCAAGCGAACCGTGGAAAAACGAATCGTTCTATTTCTTATAGTGCATACCAAATCTCGTAACATTTTTTAGAGTCGAAACGTATTGTTATTTATAACAAGCACTTATCTTTGGCTATCGCTGTCATCCGATCCAAGCTTCGGAAGGAGATGCAATGATTCGCTTTTTAATTGTATTGGCCACAATTTTTATATTGCTGGTACCGGTTGCATCGAGATCTCAAACGCCGGACGCTTCACCGGAACAAACATTCGAATCCCTCTGGCAGGGTTTTGATCAGCAATACGCCCTGTTCGAGGCCAAAGCAGTGGACTGGCAGGCGCTGTATGACATCTATCGCCCCAGGGTCACTCCTGATACAAGTGACGAGGAATTGTTCGAAATCATGGCCGCCATGTTGTCCCACCTGAACGATAACCATGTGTTGCTTCAGGCGGAGTCCCTGGGCCGGGAGTTCAGCGCGGGGTATATCGGAAAATATCTTAATAAAATGGGGCTGGCCGGCGCCATGCAGTTTTTGGCCCGGCGCCCCCTGCCCGAGCGGTACTTCCGCCTACAGCCGGAGACCATTGGCGAGGGACGGTTCCTGTACGGCTGGGTTGATGAGGGTATCGGTTATTTTCATTTTAAGAGTTTTAATGATATACATGGCAGCGCGGCAGCCGTTGACTCTATTCTGGAATATTTTTCCGGTGCCCGTGCCATGATCGTGGACGTGCGCCGAAATAGCGGCGGTGACGACCGGGTATGCAAGGAGATTGCCGACCGTTTCGCCGACCGGCAGCGGCTTTATATGGTGACCCGGGATCGGAACGGACCGGCCCACGGCGATTTCGACCCGCCGAAGTACTGGCTTGTGAATCCGGAACCACGCACTTTTACCGGACCGGTCATCCTGTTGACAAACCGTCTGTCGGTCAGTTCCGCCGAGAACTTCGTCCTTGCCATGCGAGTGCTGCCGCACGTTACCGTGGTGGGAGACTTTACTTCCGGGTGTTTCGCGGACATGGCCTGGAATGACCTGCCGAACGGCTGGCGGTATTCCGTTTCGAGAAATTGGTTCGTGGACTATGCCGGCCGGTGCTGGGAGGGCATCGGCGTGCCGCCCGACATTATGGTGCCCGGCGAAGAGCTCCAGGAAAATGTCGATCCCCCCTTTGAGCTCGCACTGGAATTACTTCAAGGTGACGGTCCGGCGCTTCAAAATGAAAACGCCAGCGCGGAAGAGGCCAAAAAGCTGGCAGGAGTAAAGTGTATCCGCTAGATTCCTGACCTTATTCTGACTGGACCGCTCCGCCGCCCGATACTCGGGCTGGATGGAAAAATTGGTGGACACTGTCGCAAAGAATTCTAACCGTCGCTCAGATCCCTCTCGAAGAGACGCTTCTTGATACAGGCGTCGCTCCTGTTTACCAGCGAATCGCCGGAAAGGCGCTTCTCCTGCATCGATTCGGCATGAGCTGTTCGGCGATCGCGAGAAGGCTAGACATATCCGACAAGACAGTGGCAAAAGCCATCGCTTGGCTTCGGCGCGCCATTCACAGTAGCGATGGATAGTGCGACATCGCACAATCGGCCGACTCGTATCGTATGATTCTCTCGACAGCGTCTTTTAGGGAACGCTCGCAAAGGCAAACAGGGTGCAGTCAGGAAAAAATGAGTTTGTAACCTGTTATTATAAAATATATTGCAATTTTTTGCAAAATAACGGTTGATTATTCGCCAATATGTGGTTAATATTTCACCATGCTACGGAGAAATATTTCAGATAGGCTCAGAACTGCATTGTCCGATACACCTGTTGTTTTGCTGAACGGAGCGAGACAGACCGGCAAGACTACGTTGGCTCATAGCTTAGCAAAAGAACGTTCTGTGTCTTTCTATACGTTGGACGACATTGCGACATTGTCCGCAGCGACCGAAGATCCTGTCGGTTTTATCAAAGGTCTGAGAGACGCTGCCGTCATTGACGAAGTACAAAAGGTGCCTGCGCTTTTTCCCGCTATCAAAGCAGAGGTGGATACGAACAGGAAACCGGGACGATTTCTCCTTACTGGTTCGGCAAACGTATTCATGCTGCCAAAACTTTCGGAATCGCTCGCAGGGCGTATGGAGATTGTAACGTTGTGGCCGTTTTCGCAAGGTGAACTGCGCCACCGCCTCGACCGATTTATCAACTCTGTTTTCGCCTCCCAGTTGCCCAACCTAAAGAGTGTGAAATCGACGGATCGAAACTATGATAAAATGGTAGTGCGTGGCGGATTCCCCGAAACGCTTCAAAGGGCTTCGGCGTCACGGCTTGACGCGTGGTTTCGCTCTTACGTGACCGCGATTATACAAAAGGATATCCGCGATCTCGCGAGTATCTCCGCGCTTACAGAGATGCCGAAACTACTGTCGTTGCTCGCATCGAGGACCGGGGCGCTAATGAATGTTTCGGAACTGTCGCGCGGCGTCAAAATCCCACAAACAACCCTCAAAAGATACTTGAGTTTATTGGAAACAACGTTTCTTCTAGCTCCACTGCAGCCGTGGTCAGCCAACATAGGTAAGCGGCTTACCAAATCTCCCAAAATACACCTCGTCGATTCAGGCCTGGCAGCGCACCTAAGTGGAATCACTGAAGAAAGGCTTTCGCGCGATACAATAATGAGAGGACATCTTCTCGAATCTTTTGTAGTGACCGAACTGCGAAAGCAAATATCCTGGGCTGAATTACGGGTCGAAATCTATCATGTTAGGACCGTCACTGGCCAGGAGGTTGACGTGGTGCTCGAAGACAATCAGGGTCGAGTAGTAGGCGTGGAGGTCAAGTCATCTGCTACAGTAGTCAAAAAAGATTTCTCTGGCCTCAGCGCTCTATCCGAGGCGGTCGGGAGAAAGTTTGTTCGCGGGATCGTTCTCTACGGCGGGAACACAATTGTACCGTTTGATGAACGGATGTCAGCGCTGCCTGTCAGCGCGATCTGGCAAATGAAATAACAGCCGCACACTTCCGATACTTCTTGGTGTGCCCCCCGTGTGCCCGGTATCAAAACGACAAAGATGAAAAGGGAGCACCGCTTAAGATGACAACAGGATAATCGAAGAAATGGTGGAGGGGAAACCAGCCTAAGAAAAGTGGTGGAGGCGGCGGGAATCGAACCCGCGTCCGAAGATACTTCCATACCGGCGTCTACGTGCGTAGCCTGCCGAGTTGTGTTCGCCTCATGAGACCGCAGCAGGCCACAGGATCATGAGACTAGCTCCCATATTTCTTACCCGCATCCCGGGAGCAGGTTAGCGGGCCAGCCGTCAATTGTCGACGCCCGGAATCCAACCCTGACGGCGGGGTCGGAGCGGACGGGTCGCCCTTATTTAGGCGGCCAGTGCCACGTTATCGTTGGCATTTGTTGGTTTGCCACCTGTTTTACGAGGGCGATGGCACCTCGGCACGCTTCCAGTATTTCTTCTATCCCCGTCGAATCCGTTCGCCCCCATACCGAAGCTACAAGTACAGTATAGCCATATTCGGGTAAAAAGTAAAGGCTCCCCCGCAAGATACAAGCCAATAATCAGTATTGAGTACAAATTACGGCACTTCCCCGCTGGGCACCTTCCCGGACACACCGCATTTTAGCTTCCCGCACGGAACGATAAACGATATCTTATATATACATGAGCAAAACGGCTTCCACCCCGCAGCCGAGGAGAATGAATGGTGCGAAAGAGAATCCTGATCTGCCTGATGGTGACGGCCTTCGCCCTGGTCGCAGCCGCATGCGGCAAAGACGAATCGCCGACCGAGCCGGAGAACGGCACCCCGCAGGGTGCCGCGCTCGGCTTCACCGATTTCCCGCACGCGCGCACCAACGAGGCGTACATCGCAGCCTGGAGCGTCATCGAGAACGACGCCAACATGGCGGTGCTGCACTTTGACGACGGTGTGCCGTGGCCCGAGGCGCTCGAGAATATTCGTTACGCCCCGGAGTACGAGAACGAGCTGAGCTCCAAGGAGAGCCTGCTCCCGATCGGGCACATGGTCTACGTCGCGGTCACCCCGATCTCTTTCACGAGGGACTCGCTCGCCGCATACCGCGGCGCGGAGCCGAACCTGCCCCTCCCTCCCCCGTGGGACACCCTCTCGTTCGATGACGGCGCCGTCATCACGGCCTTTATCAACCACTGCAAGAACATGATAACCAGCTTCACTCCCGATTACTTCGCGTACGCAATCGAGGCGAACATGCTCCTCACGCTCGCCCCGGAGAAGTGGGACGAATTCATCGTGCTGGCCGAGGCGACCTATACCAGCATCAAGGCGCAGCATCCGGATCTCCCCGTCTTCATCACCCTGCACACCGAGTTCTTTCATGCCGGCCCGGTGACGCAGCAGTCGGGAATCGCCCAGGTGCTTCCCTACACCGACCTGATAGCCCTGAGTTCATACGCCTACAACCAGTTCCCCGATCCCGCCGACATACCGGCCGATCATTTCTTCGCCCTCCACGACCTTGCGCCGGAGAAGGGCTTCGCGATCGCCGAGACGGCGTGGCCGGCGGAGGACGTGACGGATCCATACCCGGTATTTATCCCCGCCTCCGACACGACACAGCTCGCCTATATCGACCTCCTCCTCTCTGACGCCGACAGTCTCGACGCCGAGTTCGTATCGTATTTCTTCACGCGGGACTTCGATGAGTACTGGGAGACGGAGCTTCAATACAGCCCGATAGCCGACCTGATCAGATTCTGGCGTGACACGGGGCTCTACGACGGGGAAGGGAACCCGCGCCCCGCGCTGGAGAGCTGGCGGGCGTACATGGAGCAAACTCCAACGGAGTAGCGGCGCCAGCAATCAACCATGAATTCGAGCAACGATAACACAATGGTCACGAGGGCGAAGGTCATGAAGGGCGTCAAGCTCTTCATCGCCCTCACCGCCGTCGGTATCCTGTTCATCCTCTATCGGTCCTCGTTCTCCGGATCCTTCACGCACCTCCGCAACTTCAACCTTCCCCTGATCGCCGCCATCGCCGGGCTCGTTCTGTTCGACTGGTTCGTGGCGGGACTCCGCGTCTACATCTTCGCGGTGAAGATTCATCCGGGTATCTCGTACGCCGGCTGCTTGCGCGCCAACCTCGCCAATATCTTCATGGGCGGCGTGACACCCTCCCAGACGGGAGGCGGGGCCGGTCAGATATACGTCCTCTATAAGGAGGGGATGGGGGCAATGGATGCGACGGTCTCGAGCTTCCTGAGCTTCGTCAGCACGGCGATCTTTCTTCCCCTCTGCGGCATCTTCATCATCACGTTCATCAAACCCAACTTCCAGAATGTCACCCTCCAGTACCTTTCGTCGTATACACTCCTTCTCTTCAGCTTGATACTCACCTCGGTCGCCCTATCGCTCATCAGCCCATCGCTCTTCGAGAGGATCATCCGCCGGGCGGCCGGATTCGTACCGCTGCTCAGACGTAGGTTCGTCGAGGGGAGCGCATTCAACACATTCGTAAAGACCTTCAGGCGCTACCATGACCTGATGACCTACTTTCTGAGGAGCGGCCTGCACGTCCTTTTTACCGGGCTCTGCCTCACGGCCGTCATCTTCTTCAACAAATTCGTCATCGCCTATATCGTGATACGGGGGCTCGGTATCGACGCGGACTTCTGGCAGGTGATCTACCTCCAGCTCATTCTGATACTCGTCTTCTATTTCGCACCGACACCCGGCGCCTCCGGTGTGGCCGAGGTGAGTACGGCATTCATCATGGGGCAGATCATCCCGAAGGGACAGACCGGCGTCTTCGTTATTCTCTGGCGGTTCTTTACCCTCTTCGCGGGGATGCTCGCCGGCGGGTACGTGTTGATGCGGTGCCTTTTGAAAAAAGAGTGGAGTACGGAGGCCCGGGACGACACCGTTGCCCGTGAAACATGAATTTGCATTATGGCGGCGTTTCCATTACTATGATTCGGTCATCCGAAGCGAGTATCCGCCGCTACCAACATACACGATTGTTCCGATCCGTGAGGAGCATGACGCTATGAAACGTGATCTATCGGCACTCAGCATCGATCCCGATGCACGGGCGAGGAGCAGCGGTCCCGACCGGCGTGTCATCGGTGCGATCATCGCCGTTGCCGCCGTCGCCGTCATAGTTATTTCATGGTGGTTCGGCCCGCGCCGGACGACGATCGTCGAGGTGGCCACGGTCGGCGCGGGAGGCGGCGGACCGGCGGCGATTCTCAATGCGAGCGGCTACGTCACGCCGCGCCGGCGTGCGACCGTATCGGCCAAGATCACGGGTAAGATTGCCGAGGTCCTGATCGATGAGGGGATGGCGGTCGGGGAAGGGCAGATTCTCGCGCGGCTCGACGATCTGGACGCGGTCGCCGCGTTGCGTTCCGCCGAGGCGGAGCACGCCGTGGCCGAGGCCGCGCTCTCGGAGATCGAGGTCCAACTGACGAATGCGCGGCGCACTCTCGATCGGCAGCGGGAGCTCCGCGAGCGTGACCTCAACACCGAGGAGAACCTCGACAACGCCGAGACGGCCGTTTCCGGTCTCGAGGCGCAACTCGCGCTCGCGCGCCAGCGGATCATCGCCTCCGAGCGCACCGTCGCCATCGCGCAGCGCAGCGTGGACAACTGCACCGTTCGCGCCCCGTTTGCCGGCATCGTGGTCTCGAAGGATGCCCAACCGGGCGAGATGGTCTCCCCCATATCGGCGGGCGGGGGCTACACACGTACCGGCATCGCGACGATCGTCGATAT
>CBFCXB010000052.1:0-10220 GCA_965601905.1 uncultured bacterium
GTGTATATTTTTATAGGGGTATCCCCTTGACTGGCGTAACCACTATATATTGTGGTTTTCCTGCCTGCCCGCTCTCCTTAAAGAACTCACCGCTATCCGCGAGGTCACCGTGATCTATCCCCAGGTCTCACTGGCCCACCGTAAAGATAATATCACCTTAAGCCGTATGAGCCCCGCCAGCGTAAATTGGCCAATTGCGGTCACGTCCTAATATTGTTGTAAAAGGAAAGAAGGTTGCGCCCCTGTCCGAGGTGATATCCTCGGGCAAACCTTTTCACCACTCGCATTAACTTGGGAACCTCGTTTTTTGCTCGCCGGGCATTTTGCCTACTATGAGCCTGTTGCACAAAGTGTACGAATCGTTGTAAGTCCTTATTTTTAGTCTGGACTGCAACCGATTTTATTGGACTTACGTCAACTGCCGAGGTTTGTGCAACAGGCTCTATACTATTATTAATAGGTATTGTTATCGAATGCATATTCGGTTTATCCCCATTGTCGCTGGACAGGTATGTGCCGACATTACTTTTTATAGTATTTATATTGTTGTTTATCGTTCCCGTTGCAATAAGTGCCGAGGAGTTATTCCATGCCGTTGTCTGTATGGCTAAGGGGAAAAACCAATATATAAAAGATTTGAAAATAATGAACTTGAATAATCAAAGAGAAACGCCAGTAATGATGGTCGGGGCGGCAATAGTATGTAAGGGCAAATTTACCAACTTGGATTTGATTCATATTAGTTCCGGTGGCCTATTAACATTGGTGGTTGTTTCAACTTTAATAATAGGTTTGATACTATGCTTCAGGCGTTTTATTCAAATTGAGCCGCCTTATTTTATGAGGTGCTGCATAATATTTATTTCTTTTCCTTTATCCTCGTTAATTCCAATAAAGGCATTTAATGGGAGCGACGGAAAAAAATAATGTATAATTCAAGGGAAATAGGATTGTCACGAATGATTTTACTTCGAGAAATTACTTATAGTGTGTTCATTGTTTTACGGTATTTGTTGCGCGGCAAGGAAATTAAGAAAAAGGGATACGGCCTTTAATTAATGCGGCACCGCCCTGCGGCCAATCTTCCGGAAAACGGTATATTTATCCGATGCTGCGGATCCGCATGCGGCGAGCGGCGTCACGCAGAGTCAGCGGTGTTATGATAACTCCGGCCACCAACAGCGCTGCCGCAACGGCATACAGCCAGGGTGGGAGGTTGGCCAGGATATTGCCGGACGCTCCTGCCGTACCGAGCATATGCAGATCTGTCGCTGCGCACGCCAGGGCGACGGCAGCTCCACACACGGCTACCGGGAGTTCGGTGGTGGATGCTTCGATGGGTTTGCCTGAAGATTCGAGATTCGGCACAAACACGGCGGCGCACAGGATATTACTTTCCACAGCGAGCCACGCCGCAGCGGCCAGCAGCGTCGAGCGCAGGAGCAGGGACGGTCCGTCGGCGGTGAGATATGGAGACAGGACCGTCGTCAAGGCGAGCATGAAGATCAAAGCTCCGAACGTGATCAGGAACCCAGCTATTCCACGCAGCATTAAGTAGGTTCTGAGTCCCGGCGTCACCACCTGGAGGAAGAATAAATTCTGACCATCACTCTCGAGTGTCGCCATAAGGGCATCGCGTGCGATCTCACTCGCTGCATAATAGAGAAGCAGCAATAGCCAGACCGGATTGAAACCGATGAGGGCCACAACCAGCAAAGCGATGGCGAGCATGGTGCAACGCAGCCGAACGGTCGTGGTGCGGCTCATGTGCCTGATATCGCGCACCAGCACTGCGCGTGTGGGCGGTTGAATCCGGCCGGCGAGTCGATCCAATAAGGTCGATTTGAATGTAGAAGAAGAACCAATGCTTCGGGCGGGCGCGTTTGTAACGGCAGTCCGTGCTTTCTCGCTGTAGGGCCGCGCCGACGATTCGAGATCGTGGCGTAACAGGCGCGACCAGACGTAGATCGCGAGCCAGAGGAGAAGTGCCGCTGCGGCAACGAAGCCAGCTATGAGCAACACGGGCTCGACTCCGCCGTCCTGCACCGCAATCTGGAGACGCAGGGCGGCGCGTACCGGTATGAGGGGCGCGCGCAGCCACGTCTTTGCCCCTTCCAGCGTGACGCCGGCGAGCAGCGGCCTGAATCGCACGACCGCCAGCACGGTTCCGAACGCCGCGGCAATCGCGGCGATGACGAGTGCGATCTCGCGTCGGCGGGCGGGCACGAGTCTCCCGAAGGCCAGAGCGGCAAGTATACCGAACGAGGCGTACACGAGAGATACCAGCAGTACGGCGATGAAAGTCGCGATTCCCCAAAATATCAACTGAGCCGCCCCGACGCTGGACGTAAAACCGGGGCCGGAGGCCCCGAAGGCGCAGGCAAGCACGATGAGAGCGGCCAGGGACCCCGCACGGATCGCCCTGAAGATCACCATAGCGATCCGCGATGCCGCCACATCCCGGAATGTCAGTGGCAGTGCGGCAAGGTGCTCTTCCTCGTCGAGAGCGTCACCCAGCAGCATGCCGAGGGTCGAAAGGAGTGATCCGATGCATGAGACGAGAGCGGTAACGAGGAGAATGAGCGCCGCGGCAATGAGCATGGTGCGCTCCGGCTCATCGGCCGTCAGGGTGCCGGACAGTACTCCGCCAGCCGCATAGGCGGCGACAAGCACGGATACAAGTGTAATTCCGCCGAAGATGCGTAAAGTACGCGATCGAGAAGATGCCCGCCTTTGCAGGCGCAACAGCGTGGCTGCCGCGCTATGCATGTGGAGTTCCCTCCTCGTTTGCCGTGTCAGATTCCGGGATACCTTTGGCGCCGGGTTCGACGAGCTTCAGGAAGAGATCTTCCAGGTCGGCGTCGGGACTGCCGGCCGCATCACGCAGTTCGCTGAGTGTGCCGGTGAAGAGCAGTGCCCCGTGGTCGATCACTCCGATGCGGTCTGCCAGGCGCTCGGCTATCTCGAGTACGTGTGTCGTCATGAGCACCGTATGCCCGGTGCCGCTCAACCGCGGCTCGTGCAGTTGGGCGGCGATGAAGGCCACCTTGCGGCGCATGCCGTGCGACAGCTTGCTGATGCGCGTGTCGGCTTTATCTTCGAGGCGGAAGGCGCGCAGGTGCTGCGCTATCCGTTCCCGGAGCAACGTACGATAGGTAACGCCGCACAGCTCCCCTATGAAGGTCAGGTACTCGCGAGGGGTCAACTTGTCGTACAAGAAGGGCCGCTCCGGCATGTAGCCGATAGACCGCCGCAGGACTGCGCGCTCCGTGTCCGATGCCGCCCACACATCGACGCCGTCCAGTATGATACGTCCTGAGCTTGGCGGCAGAACGGCGGTGATCATCTTGACGAGTGTGGTCTTGCCGGCGCCATTCGGGCCGAGCAGGCAGAATACCTCGCCGGGGAGCAGTTCAAAGCTTGCCTGTCGCACCGCCAGGACACTTTGCTGATAGATGCGTGACACTTTTTCCAGAACAACGGGCGCGTGGCCGCGAACGCTGCCTGGGGGGGAGTGCGTTTGGGTTAAAGCCCGTTCTTCTTCACCCGCGCCATGCACTCCGGCGCCGGTGAGCAGT
Organism: uncultured bacterium; assembly: GCA_965601905.1. Lineage (GTDB taxonomy): Bacteria > Krumholzibacteriota > Krumholzibacteriia > Krumholzibacteriales > Krumholzibacteriaceae > DATKWS01. Next base: position 3,579 of record CBFCXB010000052.1, read on the forward strand.
GATCCTTTATGTTCGGCTGTTTCATGCTCTGCAGTTCCTGCTTGCTGCGATACGTTATGCACCACGAGTGTTTCCCCCTCCCAGAGATGCTGGAATTGCCCTTTGTGCATTTCGGTGCGCCCCAGTACCGGGTCGCGGAGGCGTACCGTGGATGAGTCGATTTTATCCACCACCACCCAGTGCTTGTAGTGCGATACCGGAATGCGGAATAAGCCCAGAAACCAGCGCCCCACGCCCATTATTAACCGGAACGTCATCATTCGTTCGGTGTCCAGGACGGCAATAGCCTTGGTGCGCGAGTCGGTGTACAGCACGGCGGCAAGGTCGCGCAACTCCCCGAATCGAACGCCGCGGCACTGATAACCGTACTGTTCTAGAATGCGCGCCATATCGAGCATACTCATACCCTCCAGGCCGATGTAGTGGTCCAGTACATCACGCCCGAATGCGAGGTTGTTGTCGCCCAGCAGCATCTGCACGCAGGCAAGTCCGCATGAGTGCCGGTCACGCTGGAAGACTATTCCTTCATCCGAAACATAGGCGATCCGATTCAAGGCGCATATGATGCGCCGCGGCACGCGCATCGTCGCCGGCGTTCTGAGCAGCCCCACGTGTGAGGCCAGGTGCAGCAACACAACCATACACGCTCCGACCGTGAGTGTTACTGCAATTATATTACGCCAGTCGATGAAATTCATTGCTTCGCCTCTGGGCGGTGCGGGCTCGGCTCCTCGACCGGTATGGGAATTACGGTGACGCTTTTGATGAAATCCAGCGGACACCACACCGAGAAACCACTGATCGAGTCGGTCTCGAGCAGCATGCCGCGCCGCCTTCCGACTTCGATCACACTGCGTGCCAGGCCACAGAAGCTGATCTCGCTGCGGCTGGTGAGAACTATACGGCGGCCGAGATAGCTGTCAACGTTCTCGGGTGGGGGGCATGTGGGTTGCGAACTGTCATTCATGTACCTTTATCCTCCTTCCAGAGATAGTTCTGGATAGTGATCAGGTTCAGGGACTCAAAGTTGTCCAGAAGGCGAAGGACTTCTGTCTCCTCGACGTCTTCGTCCGCCATGCGTTCCACAAGTTCTTCGACGGTGTACTCTTCGGCGTCGATCAGCTCCCATAGCTTGGCCGCCTTACCGGCAAACAGCACCTCGCGCTTGGGTTCCATCTGGACCAGTTTAACAAAGCCTTGCCCGGAGAGCCAGAAGACATTATTGGGCTTCGGTACCTCCATCGGTTTCAGCATGATTCGATCTCCTTGAGTGATCCCGTTGCTTTTTCTATCTGCGCCTTCTCTGGTTGTGACACGTACTTGAAGAAATCATCATAGCACTCCTGTATGACTGAACAGAAAATGTCGCGATCCGATAACGCTCCCCCAACGGCCCGGCAGCCACCGCCGCAAAAGTAGCGGTATATGCACGTTGAGCAGACGGGATCACGATCTACCGAGAAAATCGACCGATTCCAGGAATGGCCAGCCAGTTGTAATTCGTCGAGCGACCGCTCCGGATAAACACCGAGCCGGCACTCCTCACGCCCGGTCAAGGCGGCGCAGGGGTACGCGGCGCCGTCCGAATCGAATCCGAGCTGGGTGATCCCCGCACCACAGTTCTCCAGGTGCTGTATTTGAATGAGCGACATGGTGTAGTTGAACGAGCCGTCCAGGTGCAGGGGGCGATAGCGCAGGCCGCGCGCATCCATGCGGTCGGAGAGCGTGTTTACATAGAGGCGCCGGAAATTTGCGATTGCCTGGCGCATGAAGTCCTGGCTGAAGAAGCCGCGTTCCTTTAAAGTCTCTTGCTGCTCCGGATCGGCCGGCGGCTTTGGATGATTCAGGTGGATATAGTCGACCGAGAGATGGTACCCGAGTTTGTTCAGCTTCGGGATCTGGTCGATGTTTTCCGGCATCGGTGTGAATGAGATGCCCCGGCGGACATCGGCTTCTGTGTCGTACAGGCGCTTGAAGGCGTGCGTTGCGCGTGCGTACGATCCCTTGCCGCGTACCGCGTCGTGAGCGTCGGCATCGATCCCGTCGATCGAGATCTGCAAATCATCGATCTGTTCCACAATGCTGTCGAAGATATCTTCGCCGCCCGCCGGCATCGTTCCATTGGAGACGATCTTGATGTACCATTTGGCCGTCTTGCGGCAGGTCCGGACGATATCGAGAATACGTGAGTGCAGCATCGGCTCGCCGCCCGAGAGGATGATCTGTTTGACCCCTCTGGCCGCCGCTTCCGTGAAGAGGCGTTCGGCCGTGTCAAACGGCAGTTCATGCCCGGATTGCTGCGAGTGGTAGTAGCAGTGCTTGCATCGCAGGTTGCACCGCGAGGTGATATGCAGCCAGAGCTGCGCCAGGTCGAGGTCCTCTACCCGCGGCGGCGACGGCCGTGGTTGCGATCCGGCCGTTTTTCCAGCGGCATCTGCGTCGGCGCCTGCGGGCGCCTCTGCACCCGGTTCCGTTTCCACCCGGGCGTAACCGTTGCTGATCAGGGATTCCAGGAAATTCAGCGTGGGGATGCGTACCGCCTCGTCCGGTAGTCCGTAGCTTTTTGCCGCCTCGCAGATGATTTTCTCTGCTGTGGAGGGTTCACTTCGCAGCAGATCTAGTATCCACACACCGACCGAGGAGGTCCGTATCCAGGCAGGAACCTCGGGGCGTATTAAAACCGCCGAGCTGTTATCAAATACCTTCACTGTCGGATCGCATACGATGTGGATCGATCCCGATATTTTTTTTGGTTCTATCAAAGTTCTACCTCCGCTCGATGCTGTGAAGGAGCGTCCTCCAGCGCCTTGAGGCCGTCAACCAGCGGCTTGAGTGCGGCCCGAAACTCGTGATGGTCGCAGTCGGTCAGCCCCACGTTTTGCTTGCCGTGCAGGCTTTCGTAATCGAAGAAATACTGTGCCCGTTTCAGGTCGTTCTCCGTGAAGTTGCTGGTATGGTACGTCGTGTGTATGAGATCGTATTTATGCCAGTTGCGCGTCGAGAATTCGATGCCCAATGCGTCGGCCTCTTCGAACAGCCGCGTCCCCGGGAATGGAGTCGAGATGCCGATTGCCGCGGTCCCGATCCTGTTGTCGCGCACTACCTGTGCAAGTAAAATTGTTTTCTCGATCGTTTCCAGGGTGTCGGCGTGGTGGCCGAGGATGAATGAACAGTCGACCCGCAGGCCGTGGCGGCGTGCGGCGAGGATTGCCTCAAAGGTTTGCTCCAGCCGGATATGTTTGGCGATGGCATCGAGCACACCCTGGTCGGCGCTCTCCACGCCGATGTGCAGCGACAGGCAGCCGGCGCGAGCGATCTCGGCGCAGATATCGTCGTTCACTTTGTCCACGCGGCTCTTGCAGGCCCACCGCGGCGGCTTTCCTTCGGGCCAGTGCTCCAGCAGGTATTGGCAAAAGGTATGAGCGCGGCGGCGATTCACGGTGAATGTATCATCAAGAAAGACCATCCGATTGAATTTGTAGCGGCAATAGTACTCGTAGGTCATTGAGAATATCCACTCGGGGGAGGAGAACCGATAGCGCTTGCCGGACATGGCGCGTGAAGAGCAGAAAACACAATCACCGGGGCAACCCCGACTCGAGACGAACATAAAGCTCTCGCCGTAAGACTCGCGCAGTACGGGGAGCAGTTCGTAGTCTGGAAAGGGCAGAATATCCAGATTGGTTATAAAGGGACGTCCCGGATTTGAGCATACCCGCCCGTCCGCATCCCGGTAGGAGATTGACGCCACATGCTCGATGCCGAATGCTTCGGGGTGCTTGATGTGCTCCAGCAACTCAACCGTCGCTGATTCTCCCTCACAGCGGATCACGAAATCGACATATGGGTGTGACAGCACTTCCTCGGGGCGGAATGTCGCATGCGGACCGCCCATTAAGATATGTGAGGATGGGAACGCATCGCGGGCGATTGCGCCGATCTCCAGACCTTCATAGAAACAGTCGGTATACAGTGAAATCCCGACCGCCAGCGGGTCGGGGCACAGAGCTTTTAAGCGCTTTTTGAATTCTTCGCGCGAATAGTTCTCGATCATCAAATCGAGGACATGTACCGTGTAGCCGTGCATCTTCAGGAACGAGGCGATGCTCAGGATACCAAGCGGCGGGTATGGATATTTCTCCTTGAACATTTCGCGCGTGACGGACGAGCCGGCCGACTCGATGAGTATTACGTCGTTTGACATGGCATCCTCTTTTTTCATATGCGCATAGCCGCAGAATTTGTTTTTGTCTGGGGAGGGCCATACGACATGGTCCTCCCCTCTTACCGTTCAGGTCTTTACAACACACTAGCAGCATCGTCGTCACTGAGGTTCAAGAATGTCGACGATCGCTATAACAACGGCCCCGAAGGAGCTACCACACTTGACGACTGCCGCGACGAAGGCCGGAATCGCAGCTGCTACTTGTCCAGCCGAGATTCCCGCCATTTCAGATTCTGTCAGGTCAACGGATGTGATCGGTGTCGGATCTACAAAGAGTTTCATAGTTTACACCTCCTTTCCAACTATGTCAATGTGTTCGGGCCACTTTTGCGAATTTAGTGGATCTTTTCACCTCCTCTTTCTGCCTTCACCGGCTCGTTAGACCAGGTGACCCCAGGTAGTGAGGGCTGCCCTGGCATCTTCCGACCAAGTCGTTTGTGACGTGCTTGATACAACCTTCGGTAAAACGTTATCCCTCTGGTCGTTAGCCCGGCCGGATTTTCCGAAATCAAACAGCGCCTCCGCCCAATGCGCATTCTCTGCACTCCCTGCATCACAGGCCAAAATCGGTTACACGAGTCCCTCCGGGTGAAGTTGCACCCCTAACCCTTCAGGGTTACTGGAGGCTTATATTCCCCAACCTTCAGCGTAACTTGTACTCCGCGGTAGACCGACATAGTACAATTGCAGCCTTGGATCCTCAGGATCTTATTATTATTGTTGTTTTTAGAGTCCCTTGTTTATTGGTGGGGCCATTTCCCTTGTACTATGCGGCCCCAACCCTTCTTGCGCCTATTTTCTTCCTCGCTGTCAATTTTATCGATATTCTTTAACTCTCATTTCATCACGCTGTATTGACGTAGGGGAAAAAACCGCGCACAATATAATTATATAAAAGGGGCGAAATTTGTCAATAGAAATTTTACAAGAGGGCTGTGCATTCGAGGGTCGCCCGCGCCGTGGCGTTGCCGAAGCGCTGGTTGTCGGGAACGTACGGAAATAAAGCAATGCACCGCGCGGCGTTGATACCGCGCCATGCCGTGGCACGCGAGCGGGGATAGTCATCCGAGTAGAACTCGGGCAGCGTGGCGCACTTCCTCGGTGGGTGGGGCCACCGACGGTCCACCTCGATGAGATGTGATCGCGTATTTTTCTGTTTGCTGCCGGTTACAGTCGAGAAATCATTCAATACGTAACAGTCATTACGTGCGGGGGAGTACTGTAGTACTAGTGTCAGTTCGAATATCCGGAGGTTGAAACCATGAGCGATAGTACCAACGGCGATATGCCGACGTTCCGCACTCTCGCCATGCCGAATTGGAGGAGGGCGATCCTCGTCATCTATCTCCTGCTCCTTTTCATCGTGATGACGTACGTGATGTACGAAATCTGGCCGGTCAAGACCGTCGATCCGGAAACCGGGCAGGCCGGATATCGATCGGTCGTAATTATACAGAGAGCGTTCAACATGGGGCTGGAGCTCAGGATGTTCCTGCTCGTGATACTCGCCGGGGCCCTTGGGGAGTGTGTGCACGTGGCCATATCCTTTATCACGTACGCCGGTAATCGCGCGATGCGGGCGAGTTGTTTCTGGTGGTATCCGTTCCGGCCGTTTATCGGGTGGCTGATGAACCCGATATACAGAGGAATCCCTGGGCGTGAAGGAGCTGGATCCGCTATCTGAGATAGATGATCTTCCTCGTATAATGGAAACCGCCCGCCGCGATCCGGCAGAAGTAGACGCCCGATGAGACGCCGCGGCCCGTATCGTCCCGGCCGTTCCATACAACCTCGTACCGCCCCGCCTCTCGGTTTCGCCGCTCGAGCCTCCGTACGAGCTGCCCCGCGGGATTGAAGATCGTGAGCTCGACCATGCAGGGGTCCGCAACGGCGTAGGAAATCGTCGTCGTTCCGTTGAAGGGATTGGGGAAGTTCTGCTCGAGGGTGTTGACGAATCGCGGCGGCGTGTCCCCGCCGGTCGTGATTTCCTCGATTGCAAACAGGCCGTCGCTCTCGTCGTTCCCCGCAAGGAGAGAGGGATCGTGCGCAACGACCATCACGAGGCATGAGTCCGAGATCATTGCCGGGGCGATCCACTGGTAGAGCGAATCATTCGGTTCGCCTCCCGCGATCAGCGAGAAATCGGCGCCCGCGTTGTCGGAGATGTATATACTCACCGAATCCACGCCGCGGTTGTCCGCAGCGATCCATTCGATGGCGAGGGTGTCGCCCACCTCGAACGATTCCCCGCCGTTGGGATGGATGACGCTCACGACCGGCGGCATTATTGATAAGAAATTGGATTTTCGCGTCAATGATTGATAAGAAATTGGATTTTCGCGTCAATGACGAGCGGACGGCCTTTGGGCGTTTTGACCCCGGTCGGTGCAATGATTCGTAGTCATAAACGTGATTTT
>CBFCXB010000053.1:0-10079 GCA_965601905.1 uncultured bacterium
CCCACTTCGCTGAATCGTGGAAGCTCGTGGTGGTAGAAATGCCCCCCACCTCCCTCGATCAGTGCCGCCATATGGAGGTCGCTCTCCGGGGCGATCCGGGGGTAGGTGAAGGGACCGGAAATCCAGACGGCCAGAACCTCATCCCGCCGGGCGAGTCGTCCGGCGACGCGGCTCCCGTCGGCGATGTAGCGCTGCCGGCAGGTTTTCAGGTCGTCGGGTGTATCGACCCGTTTATCAAGATCTTTCCAGAAGGAAATCGGCAAGCCTTCCTCCAATATCGGCGTCGACCTGGGCGTCGTACGGTCTGAAGTAGGGGGCTGAATTGCACTCGAGAAAATAGTACTCATCGCTCGATTCGTTGTACTGAAGATCGATGCCGGAAAATATCATGCCGAGGGTCTTCGCCGCGCGGACGATCTCTTTTTCCAATTCCCGCGGAATGTCGATCCGCTTCATGAACTCGAGACTCTCGCTCGCGTCGACCTCCCATTTCTACCGGGGCAGTTCGCACGCAACGATACATTCATCCCCCAGCACGAACGCCCGGATGCTCGCGCCCGGAATGAATTGCTGGTACACCGTGGGCCGGTGACGCAACATCTCCCGGTACGATTCGAGCGCCCCGGCATCGGCCATCCGGACAGGTCCCGTCACGACCGGCTTCTGCACCGCCTCCTGATGCTCGAGGAATGATTTGAGATCGAAGTAATTGTTGCCCGAACGGAACGGGGGAACCCTGAATCCGTTCTCCTTCAGTACACAGAACTGGTGGAGCTTGAGGTGGTGGTATCCCCACGCCTGGTACGGATTGACGACGAGCCTCCGCTCGCAGAGCACGCGTACCATCGAAAGCTTGAACGAGTGGATCGCCCTGACGTTGTCCATGTAGTCATTGAATCGCTCGTAGTATGCCACCCATTCCTCCTGGGTGAAGCGCTTGAGCGGGAGGTTCCATATCGATGCGAGGCGCCGGAGATAGAAACCGTCTAATTCGAGGAGGTTCATGCCATCGAAGACAACCGCCTCGTCGCTGATCGTCGCCTTGACGGCCGAGGGGAAGAGGCCCAGGTCGATGACCGCCGCCTCGCCTCCGCGGTCCTCTATCTTGGCCTTGAGCTCCTGCACATCTGCATCGTTATGTTGACCGACGATTCCTATTCTCTTTACGGGCATGGCGAACTCCCCTCACGCGCGTTGCGAGCCGGCTGCGATGAGATACTCCGCCAGCGGCTCCGATATCGACAACCGGTAACTATCCTCGAGCATGAAAAACTCGGGACACGAATCGACCTGCCGGACCGTTACACCCTCCCCGTCAGAACCATATTCCAATTCTACCTCGGCGAACGCCGCTCCCAGCGCCTGCGCCGCCCGGCAGGCGGTCTCGGCGACACCCGCCGGCAGCCCGGCAACCGCCGCGCGATGTCCCTGATCCTCCCCGGGCGGCATCACGACGGCATGATCGAGCGATGCACCCCCCACCACGATCAGCTTGTACACCGTCCCATTCCGCTTTCCGCGCCGGAGCAGCACCCCGCGTTGCTTTCCCTTGGGAAATGTATATACATCCCATGTCCGGTACTCGTCCAGCCGCAGTGGAATATCATCGCCGGGCCACCCGAGTGTTCCACCGGCATCAGGCCCGGCGACAAAGTGCGCAGCGGTGAATCCCAGCCGCGCGAGCGCGGTGAGGTGATACGGCATCTGATTACGGTGATCGTAGACACGCGGGTGGTTTATCACCGGCCTTCGTCCGGCGAGAATCCAGAGCAGGTTCCGCACGAAGAGCACATTGTCTGCTTCCTCCTCGGCGAACGATAGGTACCGTTCACGCAGCATACCCCACAGTTCCTCGCTGTACTGAACGTGGAAGAACGGGTCGCGGACGTCCATCTCCCTGAGGAAAAAAGAGTCCATCGCCAGGAGATCGTCTCCGTCGTAGACGATGCGCTCGAGGTCAACCGTTGCCCGCGTCACACGCGGCAGATGCTGAAGGTTGATGACACGCGCCGTATGCCCCCGATCCTCGATATGCACCTTGAGGCGTTTCAAACACTCGTCGTATTCATGCCCCAGTAATCCGATAGTAGCCATAATCCGGAAAAACGGTCGAGAAGGAACAGGCGCTGCGCGTCACTGCGCCTTCAGCGCCTCCTCGACATAGCCCAAGATGAGACGGCTCTGCTCTTCGAGCGGCAGCTCGCCGTCGACAATGTAACCCCGTTCCTCTTTCAGCAATATGAGCAGTTCCCGCCGCACAATCCTCTGAAACTGTAGAAAGGACGACTCACGATCCCCGGCGCCTTTCAGAACATCGAGCCCGGCCTCGTAGAACGATACCTCCCGGTATCCCGTGATCCGTTCGAGGGCAATCTCCGGTGGAACATCGAGGAGGATCGTGCAATCCGGCCCGGGGGCGAACGCGAACATCTTCGAGAGCCAATCCTTGTCGAGACCGCGGGCGATCCCCTGCGCGATGATCTTGTATATATACCGGTCGCCGATGACCACCTTTCCATCTTCGAGCCATGGTTTTATCATGCTCTCGAGCCGGTACGAGACATCGGTGCCGAGAAGGAATGTGCGCGCCTCCGGCGGGATGACGACGCTTCCCCCCTGTATCCTCTTCAGGAGATCGCCGATGTAGAGCTTCTCGATGTAGGATGAATCCTGCCACTTCGAGACGGTCACGGGAATATTCCGCCGGGCGAGATTCTCCCGCAGCAGCCTCACCTGGGTCGATTTGCCGCATCCGTCTATGCCGTCTATGACGATGAATGTGCCCATAATCAAAATGCCGTCACGAATTCAGGTTTACAGCCCCGATCGAGGATCCAGTCGTAATAGTATAGAAGGTCCTCGCAATCACCACAAGTCCCGTACAGGTCCCCGTGCTTGAGATATGCATCGGCGCGGCAACCCCCGCCGCAGAGGTACTTTGCCGGGCAGTCCCGGCATACATCGATATCATCCGCCGTCGTATTCCTGAAGAAGTTTAATACGGGAGCACTCTCCCAGACATCCTGGAGCCGGTCGGTCCGCACGTTGCCGAGGTATAACTCCTTCTCGTTGGCGAGCAGCGAGCAGGGGACGATATCGCCGTTATGCGAGACCTGGATGAAGTTTCTGCCTGCCCCGCACGGCAGGCAGCCGACACGCACACCGAGACCGGTGATGAGCCCCTGGTTGTGCTTGCACCGGATCGTGATGTCGGCCTCCCGCATCAGGTTCTCTTTGCGGTACAGCTTGTGGTACGCGGCTGCCATCTCCTCGGTGGCCGGGTACGCCTCTTCCTCGTGGACCTTCGCGCGTCCCGCGATCTTGACCTTGCCGAAGGCGACCTCCTTCGCCTCCAACCGGTCCGCGAATTCGACCATCCTGTCGACGTCCTCCACGTTGTGCCTGTTTATGACGTATGCGAATCGGAACGGTATATCGTAGCGCCGCAGAAGCTCCAAGCCGCGCATCGCCTTCTCGAATGAGCCTTCCCCCCTGTTCCAGTCGTTGATCTCGGCCGTGCTCCCGTCGAGGCTGACCTGGACGAGAACCTCCAACTCCTTCAGCCTGCGGGCGGTCTTCTCCGTCAGCGTGAGGAGGCTCGTCGAGAGGCCGGCCGTGAGGCCGCAGGCATCGTGTATGTACTCGACGATCTCGAGCATATCGGGTCTCGTCAGGGGATCGCCGCCCGACAGCGCTATGAACCCGATGCCCATACCGACCATCTGGTCGATGACCTCGCGCAGCTCCTCCGTGCCGAGCGTGTCCTCCCGCGCTTCACCCGAGTCCACGTAGCAGAGCCGGCAGCGGGTATCACATATACGGGTGATCTCGAGGAATCCGACCTTCGGCCGCGGTATGCCCGTTATCTCCTCCGTTTCCTCCCCGAACATCCTATGCGATTCGAGATGATTGAAAAATGTTATGAATCGTGCGGCCGCTTCGTATGCGTTGATCTCTAGTTCCCCGGCGATACTATCGGCGAGCACTTCCCCGTCGGGGGCATCGTCCATCAGCTCTATCACACGGGCGCCGGCGTCATCGGTGACGAATTTACCGCCGACATGCGGATTGACGAAGATGTGAACGCCGTTCTTCTCGTGATGAATCCGTTTACGCGGCAATGTCTGTATCTGCTTCATGATGTCCGTCCCTTTCCCCGCGGCCCGAAGATGCTCTCCGGATTCACACCGATCGTGCGGAGAGCGTACTCGGCGAACTCCCGCGCGCGACGCGCGTGCTCCCGCGCCGCATCGGGATCGACGTCCTGTATTCCCATGACTTCCCGAATGCGCTGAAACTGCTCCGGTGGAAGTACCCTCCCGGCGGCCTCGACAAACGGCGCGCCACCGCCATCCCCCGTCTCCGAGATAATCATGCCGACCGCCTTCGTTACCGCCTCGCGCGCGACGAGAACGGCGTTGCGGTAGTCGCCGTTCTTCATCAGCGATACGGCGTCATCGAGCGCGGAGACGGCGCCGTGGAGGCTCTCGCCGATAAAAATGCGATCGGGGATATGCCGTTTCGATCCCTCGACCATCTCCGTGCCGACCCCATCACGTTCGTAGAGTACCTCGCCACACCGGAACGCCTCCAGCGATTTGTACGACACCATATCGGTGTACCCGTGCTCGACGAGATGTCGTGCCACCGCAAGGGGAAACTTACCCATCTCGATGGGCCGCCGCACTCCCGCCCACCCCTCATCGAGAAAATGGTGCTCGATGACACCATCCTCGGCATCGGTGACAACGGCGAGGTACAGCTTCGCCCGTGCCGAGGCTATTCCCAGTGCGAGCGGCCCGGTGAGGATCACCGCCATCGTGTGAGGATCCTTCTTCAGCTCGGCGGCAATGGAGGCGGCCTCCCCGCGCATCGTCACCAGCAGCATATCGTCTCTCTCAGTCATAATTCACCAGATCGGCCGATACTGATTTCCCCTCGAGCACCCACCGCATGATCCCGATACCGGCATCGAGTATGCGGCGCGCCTCCTCCTCGTCGACATCCGCCGTTCCCATCAATTCCTCGTACTCCACGCGTTCCTGCGTATTACAGTGCCGCCTCACCGCACGGTACTCGTGCTTCTCCTTGGATACCGCCGTCTTCTCCCGCGCGAGGAGCAGCGCGCGGGTGGCGATCCGGGCAATGCGCCTCACCGAAAGAATAACCTCCTGATATCGATCCGCATCGAGCGCGGTGGCAAGCGCACCGAGCGCGGTGGTGCAATCCGCGATGATCGTGCCGATCACGAACCTGCCGGGAACGGCCTCACGGGAACGGTCGACGAGTTCATCTCCCTCGCCTCCCTTCTGGAAGAGCACCCGCCCGTTTCTCAGCTGCTCTATCATGCTGCAACTGATGCGGGAAGCGAAGGCCGCATCAATATGGTTTTCCACGACAGGCCTCGGTATGAATCCATGCTCCGTACGGCGCTTGACGGGGCTGAACCTCGGGATCAGGTACCGGTAGAAAACGCCTTCCCCCTCCCTCGTGATGATAATAATATCGATATCCCCATCAGGATTCGGTTTTCCCCACGCCGCCGATCCCGTCAGAATAGCCGCGCGAATATCTTCACGCCCCTCGAGATCCCTGACCGAGTCGATCGCCTCGGCGAGTAACGTTTCGCGCAACCGCTCCTGTGTCTGATCGAATTCCATATCGTCACATGAGACAAATCGACGGAGAAGGACGGAAGAGAAGATTTCGCCCATCCTTCTCCGCCAATGAGGGATAATCCTCGGGTTCTCTCAATGCAAGGATCGTAGGTACGTGGCCCACGGATCATTACTACATGAGATAATCATCATCCGGCGGGGGCGGGGGCCACTTCCACCAATCATCGAGGATCGTCGGACCCTTGTGGCAGAACATTGCCATAGTGTATCACCTCCTTTCCATGTCGATCTCTCTCATTCGCTCGTAACCCTGGCACGCTCGGATATCACTCATACCGCTACATGCAGTTATCAGTAATGATCGAATCGTATGGTTTCACCATACCGGCTCCGCACCGGCCGATCACCGTTTTTAATTTTCGATTAGTTGCGTAGTCCCTCGCTGTAAGTAATTGAAATCTGAATGGAGTGTACCCGACATGAGCCCTCTTGTCAACGATAAAAAACAAGATGAGGAAGGGGGAAACATTTCTATTTCTTCCTTCCCCTCCGGTAAGAACAGCCATTGAAACCGCACGCGGGATGCCTGTTTCAATGGGGTCCCATGGGCCGCCGACTAGAGCAGGTAATCGGGCTCAATCGGGTCGTTCGGTTTCGGGTTCTTGGGCGGCTTCCAGGGAGGCCCGGGCTGGTTCTTGTTACACCACATCGCCATGGCGAATCACCTCCTTTCTCTTCCGATTTACTATGAACAGGACCGAACTTACCTGTGCGCCACGGTGTGGTTATTGCCGGATGTCGAGCAGCAACATACCGAATATCACCGCCAAGGCTCCTCCGGTGGCGGTATTGAAGATATTCAGAATTTCGTGCCTATACGCATACGCCGGCGACACCACTCCCGCGAGAAGACTTTCCAGAAAACTCGCGACGAGGGCCGCGGCGGCGATCGGAATCGCCAATGATACGGGCACCAGGTCCAAGCCGGCGGCGATGAGCGCGAGAAGCAGGGCGGCCACAAAACCACCGGTGGTCCCCTCCAGTGAAACGGCGCCGGGCGTCCCGGGCGGCACCGGGCGAAGACTCCGTACGAGGATGCATCGCCTCCCCCACAGACCACCCAGCTCGGTACCGCTCGTGTCGCAGAGGGCCGTCGCACACGCCCCCACGAATCCGATGGTAAATATACGCGCATCCACCACCAGTATCGGCACGGTACATACGAGCGGCACGAGGGCATTTGCCAGCACCTCGCGTATACCCCTCGTACCGCCGCCCTTCTCGGCAGCGCCCCACTCCTTTTTCCGCTCGTACCCGATGCGTGTGAAGAGGCTTCCCAGCGCAAAAAAGACGATTGGGACGAGGTATCCACGCCACCCGAGGACACGGTAGATCCAGAATCCGATTACCCCCATCACCACCGCGCCCCGGATCGTGAGCGCCCTCGCGCGGACGGCGATCAACGACATCGATACATTTACGATAAGCGACGGTATAACAGTGCCGTGCATAGATCGATCCGTACGAAACAACCGTATTATGTTCCAATACGTCGGGTAGCGCTTCCCGCTATCTATGATTAGCTGTTGCCCATTCAGGATCGTAGCTTTAGCTTCTATGAGAAACTTACAATGCACACGGCGGAATGTCAAAATGAAAACGAACCGGCGGCACGGGAACCATGGGAAAGCCGGGCCGGATCACACGATCCGGCCCGGCCCGAGTGTAACAACTAAACCCCGTGGTTATTCGACCATCTTCTTGATCTTCCCCCAGCTCGTATGCTCCGTTGCGTCGAAGCAATCGGGAGAAACGACGCATGTCTCGGAAGCACCATCACACGTTGGCGTTACCCCGTCACAGGTATGCCCACTGGTGGTGATGTCCCCGCAGTCCGGGAACTGGCTGTACGTATTCTCACACGTCTCTGTCCCGTCGCACGTATAGTAGCATGTCGGAGAGCCGTTGCATGTGTGCGTGCCGTCGTACGTGAACGTGCATCCCTCTCCATCATCGCAGGTCGGCGACATATGGTCACAGGTCGGCTGCGATTCCTGCAGTGTAAAGCACGGCCTGGCGTCTGATGTGAGTCCCGTACAGTTGGGGTCGGTGGGATCACACGTGAGCGGATTGGTCGTGAGATCAAGCTCCCCCGCCCGGCGCGCCCGACGTCACCGCCGCCGTGGTCCTCTCGGCAGCCCCTTCGAGCTGCTGTACGGCCCTATTCAGGGCGACAGTGAACGCCGGAGAGCTCTTGTGATCGGTTCTCTCGTGAGAAATCAGCACCACGCCAAGGAGCAGTAATGGAATCGCCAGGAACACAATAGCAGTCCTTTTTAAAGCAATCACCTCCCTTCATAACCTTAGCTGTAATCTGAAACAAACCACATCGTTGCTAAAGGCCATTATTCATCGAAGAGTGTCTTGATAACACCCCAGCTCGTTGCCTCGGCGCCGTATACCGATGTCGTGCTCAGATATACATCGGTGACATCGATTACCTGGTTCTGAGGTAGCCAATAAGAGGATCCGGAATTCGGCCATGGATCATAGATCAGGTAGTCGTCATCCGAGCAATCGGGTGTGTCCTTATCGTCGTAGCCGGCGATTATCTTGCAGTGCCCCGAGTCGTAGATGATCTCGTCCGGCAGGGTAGTCTGGTCGGCCGGCCACTGACACATGTCGATCCACAGAATCGGAATGCCGGTCTTGATGCACCAGATCACGTCCGAGCAGTCAAGAAGCGGGTTAGTGGTCCCCTGCGGGCCGAACTGGAACGGTGCTATACCGACCGCATAGGTGAATGCGGTCTGGATCTCCGGCGGTTTCCCGCCGAGGCCCGGATACATGCCGAGGCCATGGGTTTCGAGTATTCCGTTTTTGAGTATCTCCCCACCCATCAGTTTCGCGTTGTCATAGATGTCGTCCTGATTGATGAACGGAGCGATGCGGCCCGTGAAGATTGCATACATCGCACAAGAAGCGGGTGCACAGTACGTTCCGCAATGCATGCAGATCGTAGCGTCGTTCCACGCGTGGGGAACCGCGCTGCCTCCGGGAACGCAGTTCATGTTCGTATCCTTGTGCTGCCAGACCTGAGTAATCGCGAGCGTATTCTGAACGGCAGAGACCTGCGCGCTCAGAACAACCAGGATCACTGCAGCAACAGAAAAGATTAGCAGATGGCGCATAACCATCACCTCCAACGGATATGGCCCTTCCTATTACCGAGCATAGGAAATTTAGATAATTGCGGCTCAGCGGCAGCTCGCAGCTGGCCGCTGCAGCCGTAATTCGATGGTGCGGCGCGAAGCGTCCGCGCCAGCTAATTTATGCTTGTCGAGAACAATTCTACATGAAAACCGAAAATTCGTCAACCAATAACTTATAGCAGAAATGCCTGTTACATAAAGATGGCGTGGGCCTGGAAAATCTCTGAAATGCGAGTATGGAGAACTATGATTCAACTTTACCGAAAAACTTGCGAAATAATTTTTTGGGGCTACACTTCTACGCAGATTTATGAGACCTTCCCCCTTTGACTAATCCACACTCTGAGTAGATACCCACGGGCAAGCCCGTGGCACTCTGCCCTTCGGGTTATTAGAGTTGCACGGATATCCTTCTCTTATGTGCCATCCCTCCTCTCTACAAGCATGAGGATATCGAGCAATCATGATCTGGCATCTTCAATCCTACTGATGCTGCCATGAGGCCCGGAATCCTACTATTTCGCTGCCCTGAACCTGATTCTCGCAAGGATTTCTCCCACCCCGCACCCGCATGGATCAATATTATCGAAAAAGAAGTCATCTTTTAATGCCGTGCAAATAGGATTTTCCTTAGCACCACTCTCCTCATAATCAGAACCTAATCATTGAATATGATATTTATTTATGTTAGAATATGTTAACTGGTCAAAGCGAATGAGTTCCGTGGAACTTAATATTGTGACTTATCTCAGAGATTAAATAGGAACACTTTTCAATACTTAATAAATAGGGAGCATATTTTGAAAAAAGGCATTATTGGCATAACCGTCTTCGTCACCTTATGCTCGGCCGGCGCTCTGGCGCTCGCGCCTTTGAATGAGTTCGGGGAGAAGAGCGCCGACGGGACGGATACGGAGATGGCGTTGGAGCGTTTCATTATCACGCCAGTGAAAAACGGGTCGCCGGTGGCGGTGGACGATGATTACGGGGCGACGGAGGACGTTACACTGGTGATCGACACTGCGGGCGGGGTATTGGCGAACGACAGGAATATCGGTGGGAAGGTTCTGACGGCGGTGTTGGAGAGTGACGTGTCGAACGGGTTGTTGAACTTGAATACGGATGGATCGTTCGACTACACGCCGAATACGGGTTTCAGCGGGTTGGACATCTTTACGTATCGGGCCCACGATAGGTTGCTGACTTCGGGCGTGGCGACGGTGACTATTGATGTGAAGAGTGCGTTGGA